>JBJTXC010000085.1:0-5562 GCA_046082065.1 Burkholderiaceae bacterium | reverse complement strand
GCAGCGACGATCATCGCGCGCGTCATACCCATCAATCGGCAAATTGACTGTCGCTGATTGCCGTAAGCGTCACTGACTGTTGCATTCCGTCCGCATTGGGTTTCAGCGACTACGCGATTCGCTTACCCTTGCGCGTTTTGTTTTTCTGACGAGTGCAGATTGACTGCTAGTTTCCAATCGCTGGGCTCTACCGTTTTTCGCCTGATCGGTGAGGCGCCCGCCATGCGCGCGCTGCGCGAGCAAATTGTGCGTATTGCCGATAGCGATGCAGCAGTGGCGATTGTGGGTGAGTCCGGCAGCGGCAAGGAGCTCGCCGCGCGCGATTTGCATAGCCACAGCCGGCGCGGTACGCACCCGTTTATCGCGGTGAATTGCGGTGCGATTCCCGAGGCATTGATGGAGTCGGAATTTTTTGGTCATCGCCGGGGCGCATTTACGGGCGCGCATGAAGAGCGCGGTGGTTTTTTTCAGGCCGCCCATCGAGGGACTTTGTTTCTGGATGAAGTCGCCGAGCTGCCGTCATCGATGCAGGTCAAGTTATTGCGCGCATTGCAAGAACGTCGTGTTCGCAAACTCGGTGGCCAGCGTGAAGAGCCGGTCGATGTGCGCATTGTGTCCGCGACCAATCGTGACCTGGCCGGGGCGGTACGGCGCGGTGAGTTCAGACAAGATTTGTATTACCGCTTGCAAGTGATCGAGCTGCGCCTGCCGCCGCTGCGAGAGCGGCGCGAAGATATCCCGCTGTTGAGCGCCGCCATCTTGAACCGTTTGTCGGGTGGCCAACGCGCGGTATTGTCAGACGCCGCCATGGCGCGGCTGTGTACCCATGCATTTCCGGGCAATGTGCGTGAGCTGGAGAATATTCTTGAGCGAGCGCTGGCGCTGGTGCCTGATCAGGTGATTGAACCCGAGGATTTGCAGTTTGAGTCTGCCGTCCATCTGCCTGATAGCACTGCATCAGGTCGTGATGGGATGGATCAAGCGGGCGTCGGGTTGCCGCTCTGCCTGAGAACCCATTTGCATGCGGTCGAGCTCGCCTTGGTGCGGCGCGCATTGCGGCAGGCTCGTTTTCAGCGAGTGCAAGCGGCGCACTTGCTTGGGATAAGCTTGCGACAGTTGAGGTATCGCATGCAAAGACTGGCTATTCATGAGTACGACTGATTCGACTTACACGATTGATCTGCACGGCTGGTGCCATCACGCGCGGCGAGCTGACTGCACTCATTTCGATGCGCGGCCCGAGGGCGCCGAGATTCGCTTGCTGGTGATTCACAACATCAGCTTGCCGCCGGGTGAATTTGGCGGCCATTACATTGAAGATCTGTTTGCCAACCGGTTGGATTGTGATGCTCACCCATATTTCGAGCAGTTACGAGGATTGCGGGTCTCGTCCCACTTTCTGATTCGGCGTGATGGCGAGTTGCTGCAATTTGTTGCGACACATGCGCGCGCATGGCATGCCGGGTTGTCGAATTACAAAGGGCAAGATCGCTGCAATGATTTTTCCATCGGCATAGAACTTGAGGGTACCGACACCGATGATTATTGCGATGCGCAATATGCAACACTTGTCGCGCTGACCGATGCGTTATTTCGCGCCCATCCCATTACCGATGTGTGCGGTCACCAGCATATATCGCCTGAACGCAAGACCGATCCCGGCCCGAGTTTCGATTGGATGCACTTTCGTAGTGCGCTCGCGGCGCTGCAAAATGCGAATCTGCCAACAGCCTCAAAAGCAGTGTCGGAAGTAAGTTTTCCTATCTGATTTGGTCTAAAAACCGGTTGCAACTTGAGCGCTGGAGCACTAGAATTAGTACCTGCTAGCCGCCAATCCACTAGATCTAGTGGCAAAGCGTTCCAACTGATCCGACCTGGCACCACAAGTGCGACCGCGGTTTTTCGGAATATTCCGACCAAAATCGGGATTGGTCGGAGCCCATCGGTAGTAGCCATTTTTTCGATGCGAGCCCGCACGCGCAATGCGTGGATGGCTGAATTGAAGAAAAATCGATAACAGTGTCGGGAGCTTACCCGGCCTACACCAAACAACCGGATCGACGAATCCGGCGTTTTTTTCAGGAGGCGCAGTGCTTACTTCTCAGGAAACTTCCGGCAAGGTTTTGCCCGAGTTCGCGCCGATCGCGCCAGCGCTCGCGCCCTCCACGCCAGCCCACACGGCTGCGTTGTCCGAGTACCGCATCATTCGGCGCAATGGCGCCGTGGTTGGTTTTGAACCATCCAAGATTTCAATCGCCATGACCAAGGCTTTCCTCGCCGTGAACGGTGGCCAGGGCGCAGCGTCGGCACGTGTACGCGAATTGGTCGAGCAACTTACCTATGGCGTGGTGAATGCCTTGGTGCGTCGGCAGCCGGCCGGCGGTACGTTCCATATCGAAGACGTTCAGGATCAAGTCGAACTCGCGCTGATGCGCTCGGGTGAGCATGATGTGGCGCGTGCCTATGTGTTGTATCGCGCCAAGCGGCAGGAAGAGCGCGCGCAGCAGCAACAGGCCAAAGGCGCGGCCGAACCGAATGTCGCTGCGATTCAAATCGATGTCGATGGTCAGCGCGTGCCGCTTGATCACGACAAGTTGAAGAAAATGATCAGCGCGGCCTGTATCGGCCTGGAGAAGCATGTCGACGCCGACGCCATCTTGCACGAGACCGTGCGCAACCTGTACGACGGTGTGCCGGTTGAAGAGCTGTACAAATCCGCGATTCTTGCGGCGCGTGCCTTGATGGAAAAAGACCCGGCGTATAGCCAGGTCACCGCGCGCTTGCTGATGCACACCATTCGCAAGGAAGTATTTGGCCGCGAAGTGGCGCAAGCCGATGCGGGCGACGCCTACATCGATTATTTCCCGCGTTTCATCAAGCGCGGTATCGATGCCGAGCTGCTCGACGCCAAGCTGGCACAGTTTGATCTGGCCAAGCTGGCCGCTGCGCTGTTGCCGGAGCGTGATCTGCAGTTTGGCTACCTGGGTCTGCAAACCTTGTACGACCGCTATTTCTTGCATGTGCAGGGAACCCGCATCGAGATGCCGCAGGCGTTTTACATGCGGGTGGCGATGGGCTTGGCGCTGAATGAAATCAATCGTGAGGCGCGCGCGATCGAGTTCTATCACTTGCTGTCGAGCTTTGACTTCATGAGCTCGACGCCGACGCTGTTCAATTCGGGCACACAGCGCTCGCAGCTCTCGTCGTGCTACCTGACGACGGTGGCGGACGACCTCGACGGTATTTACGAAGCCATCAAGGAAAACGCCTTGCTCGCCAAGTACGCGGGTGGTTTGGGTAATGACTGGACGCCGGTGCGCGCCCTCGGCGCGCACATCAAGGGCACCAATGGCAAATCGCAAGGGGTGGTGCCGTTTCTGAAAGTGGTGAACGACACCGCCGTCGCGGTCAATCAGGGTGGCAAGCGCAAGGGCGCGGTGTGCGCTTACCTTGAGACTTGGCACTTGGATATTGAAGAGTTCCTCGATCTGCGCAAGAACACCGGCGATGATCGTCGCCGTACGCATGACATGAACACGGCGAACTGGATTCCTGATCTGTTCATGAAGCGTGTGATGGAGAAGGGTGAATGGACGCTGTTCTCGCCGTCCGATGTGCCGGATCTGCACGACCTGTTCGGCAAGAAATTCGAGGAAGCGTATCTGCGTTATGAGGCGCGTTGCGCCTCTGGCGAGATGAAGCTGTTCAAGAAAGTGCAGGCAATCGACCTGTGGCGCAAGATGCTGTCGATGCTGTTCGAGACCGGTCATCCCTGGATTACCTTCAAAGATCCATGCAACATCCGCTCGCCGCAGCAGCACACCGGTGTGGTGCACAGCTCGAATCTTTGCACCGAGATCACGCTGAATACCAACGACAGCGAGATCGCAGTCTGTAATCTTGGCTCGGTGAATTTGCCGGCGCACATGAAAGACGGCAAGCTCGATCACGAGAAGCTGCAGCGCACGATTCGTATCGCGATGCGTATGCTCGACAACGTGATCGACATCAACTACTACTCGGTCAAGAGAGCGCGCGATTCCAACTTGCGTCACCGTCCGGTGGGTCTGGGCATCATGGGCTTCCAGGACTGCCTGCACATGATGCGCGTGCCATATGCGTCGAAAGAAGCCGTGGCGTTTGCCGATCGCTCGATGGAAGCAGTGTGCTACTACGCCTACATGGCATCGACCGAGTTGTCGGAAGAGCGCGGCGCGTACAGTTCTTATCGCGGCTCGCTGTGGGATCGCGGCATCCTGCCGCAAGACTCACTGAAATTGTTGGCAGAAGAGCGTGGCGGTTATCTGGACGTCGACACCACCGAGACCATGGATTGGCCTGCATTGCGTGATCGCATCAAGCGCTACGGCATGCGTAATTCCAACTGCGTGGCGATTGCGCCGACGGCGACGATCTCCAACATCATTGGTGTCTCGGCATGTATCGAGCCGACTTACCAAAACCTGTACGTCAAGTCGAACTTGTCTGGCGAGTTCACCGACATCAATGAGTATCTGGTGCGTGACTTGAAAGCGTATGGACTGTGGGATGAGGTGATGGTCGCCGATCTCAAGTACTTCGACGGTAGCCTGGCGCGTATCGACCGCATTCCTGAAGACTTGCGCGCGCTGTATGCCACCGCGTTTGAGGTTGAGCCGAGCTGGCTGGTCGAGGCTGCCTCGCGTCGTCAGAAATGGATCGATCAGGCGCAATCGCTCAACATCTACATGGCGGGTGCATCCGGCAAGCGTCTGGACGAGACTTACAAACTCGCGTGGTTGCGTGGCCTGAAGACAACCTATTACCTGCGCACCATGGCAGCGACCCATGTCGAGAAATCCACCACCAAGACAGGCTCGCTGAATGCAGTGTCGGCTGACTTGCCGGTGGCCGCAGCAGCAGCAGCGGCCGAAGGTGCGGCTTGTTACTTGCGACCCGGTGACCCAGGCTTCGACGAGTGCGAGGCTTGCCAGTAAACATCGATAGGCTTGAGTCGTCAGAGGCTGCTCAAGCCATCGTTAAAAAAAGAATTTATCCTTCCAGACTCACGCAACAAAAGGAACACAACATGCTCTCTTGGGATGATGAAACCGCGGCAGTCGCGCCGCGTGCTGCCCAACCCGCTCCGCGTCTGCAACAAGTGATGCCTACGCCGCCCTTCGCACCCTTGGCCGATGCCGCGCTCGACCCCGGCATTTTGGCGCGCACTGAGCCGCGCGCAGATGCCAGCAATCGCGTCAACGCGGTCGACAAGCGCATCATCAACGGCCAGACCGACGTCAATCAACTGGTGCCGTTCAAGTACAAGTGGGCTTGGGACAAATATCTCGCCGGCTGCGCCAATCACTGGATGCCGCAGGAAATCAATATGCAGCGCGATATCGAGCTGTGGAAGAACCCGAACGGTCTGACCGAAGACGAGCGTCGCTTGGTGAAACGCAACCTGGGCTTTTTCGTGACGGCCGACTCGTTGGCGGCGAATAATATTGTGCTCGGTACTTACCGCTTCATCACGGCACCCGAGTGTCGGCAGTACCTGCTGCGCCAGGCTTTCGAAGAGGC
>JBJTXC010000084.1:0-3988 GCA_046082065.1 Burkholderiaceae bacterium | reverse complement strand
TTGTGCATGACCTGCCATGGCGCGCAGGCCGGCAATCAAAAAGAAGAAGCACTGGCCGATGCAGTTCGTGTCGCGTTGTCGCGCGCCATCACTGATGCGCGTCCGCCCCGGCTTGAGTTTTCAAGTTACGAAGATCGCGACGCATGGCGTCAGTGGTCGGCATTGATGTCAACCCGGCTGCAAAGTCGCATGCCCGACCCCATGGTGCGCAGCGAGTTTCTGCAAACTGTTTGGTATGAAGCCCGTCGCGCCGGGCTCGAGCCGGCATTGGTGCTGGGGCTGATCCAGGTTGAATCAGGGTTCAGGAAGTACGCTATTTCCAGCGCAGGCGCCCGAGGCTATATGCAAGTGATGCCATTTTGGACGCGCACGATTGGTGATGGCCAACCCGCTAAATTGTTCAACATGCAAACCAACCTGCGCTATGGCTGCTCGATTCTGAGAATGTATCTCGATCTCGAAAAGGGTGACCTGTTTCTCGCGCTGGGCCGCTACAATGGCAGCAGAGGTAGGGCGGAATATCCATCGTTAGTTCGCGCAGCCTGGCGGCGCTGGCAGCATTAAGACGTTCTGAACGGGTCGATGGCGTTGTTGGTAGCGTCTCGCCGTACGTCGAGTACTGTCTTCGACGCTCCCGCCTAGCCAGCGGCCTGTTTGTAATGCTTAGGGCCGTATGGTGGTGGCGTGGTACGGTAGTTCGCGTACTGTCTGCGGTGCCCCCGCCTAGCCCTCGACCCGTTCAGAACGTCTTTGAAGTCTCTGAGGTATCGTGGATAGCGTTCGCCGTACGTGAAACGTTTTTAGGAGCGAGTATGAAAAGGCTGATATTTCTTTTGGCGCTGGCAAGCGCGTCGCCAAGTGTGATGGCAAATTCAGCCGCGACGACGCCTGCGGCAAATAAAGAGAATGCTGACTTCGTCGCCGGCAGTAAAGCGATCGGTCGTCGCGACTGGAAAGCGGCGGTGGAGTCGTTTAACAAGGCGGCGCAAAAGCTACCCGAGAATGCTGACGTGCAGAACAATCTTGGCTATGCCTACCGGCAGCTGGGTGAGCTGGATAAATCCTTCGTGCACTACAAAGAAGCGCTGCGGATCGACCCCAAGCATCGCGGTGCGCATGAGTACATCGGCGAGGCTTATCTGAAAGCCAAGCAACCGGAGAAAGCCGCCGAGCATCTTGCGGCGCTGGAAGGCATTTGCGGCAAGGGCTGCGAGGAGTATCAGGATTTGGCGCGCGCGATCGACAAGTACAAGCAATCAAACTAAGCGTCGTCGCCAGAAACAAAAACGCCCGCAATACTGCGGGCGTTTTTGTTCGGTCCCTGAAGCTTACTTCAAGTGGCCAGAGATGAGTTTGGTCATCTCGAACATCGAGACAGTCTTCTTGCCGTTGAAGACGGCTTTCAGTTTGTCGTCGGCGTTGATGTTGCGGCGATTGACGGCGTCTTGCAGCTTGTGTTTCTTGATGTAGTCCCAGACCTTCTTGGTGACATCGGTGCGTGGCATCGGGCTTGAGCCAATCACGGCGGCCAGTACGGCGGAAGGGGTCATCGGTTTCATGAAGGCGGCGTTCGGCTTGCGAGTGGTGGCCTTCTTTGCTGCTTTCTTGGCGACGGCTTTTTTAGCGGGCGCTTTCTTCGCAACGGCTTTCTTTGCTACCGGCTTCTTGGCAGCGACTTTTTTCGCCGGCGCCTTCTTGGCCGCTGTCTTCTTCACGGCTTTCTTTGCTGCTGGCTTTTTGGCGGCAGGTTTTTTCTTTGCCGCTTTCTTGGCTGTAGCCATTGATGAACCTCCTTTACTTTCGTGGTGAAAAATTGCGCTAATCAACGCAGCGCCAATGGTCTTAGGGTTTTGTTTCAGATGCAAGTGTTTTTTAGGGGGAAACGAATGATTTTTCACTCTGGCGCAGAGTGAAAAATCATCTTCGGCGGTGTGATTGGTGCAGCGATGCGCTGCAGGGGAGGTGATGCAGGCAGTTTGGCGTTAGCGCAGACCGGGCAACATGCCCTTCATACCGCGCATCATTTTCATCATGCCGGCGCCTTTGAACTTCTTCATCATCGACTGCATCTGGTCGAATTGGCTCAGCAAGCGGTTCACTTCCTGCACCTGCACGCCTGCGCCTGCAGCGATACGGCGCTTGCGCGATGCCTTGATCAGATCAGGCTTGGCGCGCTCTTGCGGGGTCATGGCATTGATGATGCCCTCCATGCGACGCACCTGCTTTTCTGCCTGCCCCATATTGGCGCTGGCGGCTGCCTGCTGTAGCTGAGAGGGCAGCTTGTCCATCAGGCCGGATAGTCCGCCCATCTTCTTCATTTGCGAAATCTGCGCTTTGAAGTCGTTCAGATCGAATTTGCCGCCGACCTTGATTTTCTGAGCCAGATCTTGTGCGGCGGCGAGATCCACACCTTTTTTCGCTTCTTCGACCAGCGCCAGAATGTCGCCCATGCCGAGAATGCGATTGGCCATCCGTGCCGGGTCGAACGCTTCCAAGCCATCGAGCTTCTCGGCCACACCAGCGAACTTGATCGGCTTGCCGGTGATATTGCGTACCGACAGCGCTGCACCGCCACGTGCATCTCCATCAAGCTTGGTCAGTACGATACCAGTGAGCGGTAATGCATCATTGAATGCGCGCGCGGTGTTGATGGCGTCTTGCCCCAGCATGGCGTCGACCACGAACAGGGTCTCAATCGGCTTGACGGCACGATGCAGCGCGCTGATCTCGGCCATCATGGCTTCATCGACACCGAGCCGGCCAGCGGTATCGATCAGCAATACATCGTGATGGTGTTTCTTTGCCCAATCAACAGCCGCCTTTGCAATATCCACCGGCTGTTGCGATGTTTGTGATGGAAAAAAGTCAGCGCCCACTTGCCCGGCAACTGTTTCCAATTGCCCGATGGCGGCCGGTCGGTAGACGTCGGTGGAGACGGTCAGTACTTTTTTCTTTTTCTGTTCTTGCAGATATTTGGCGAGCTTGCCAACGGTGGTGGTTTTACCCGCACCTTGCAATCCCGCCATCAGAATGATGGCCGGCGGCTGAGTAGCAAACGAGAGCTGTGCGGCGTCGGGGCCCAGATCGGCACCCATCAGTTTGGCTAACTCATCATGTACCACGCCAACCAATGCCTGGCCCGGGGTGAGCGAACCAATCACTTCCTCACCCACCGCTTTTTCTTTGACCCTGGCGATGAACTCGCGCACCGCAGGCAGCGCCACATCGGCTTCGAGCAGCGCAAGTCGAACTTCGCGCAACATCTCGGCCGTGTTTGATTCAGTTAAACGCGCTTCGCCGCGCATGGTCTTGACGACCTTGGCGAGGCGTTGGGTGAGGTTGTTCAGCATGGGAATGGAGTTCGTGTTGCGTCAGCAAGTCCGCAACGCACTTGAGACAGATTTTTACAGTAGCTGGGATTGATTCTACCCCAGCGCTGCGCTGATTCGCGTGATGCCGTGGTGTACACTCAAGCCATGCAAGTGTTTGTGTTTCCTGCTGCGCTGATGCGCTCGCTCATCACTGCCTCATGTTGGGCGCAGCGTTCGACGATGTTACGTAGCCAATGCACATGGCGGGGTGCGGCATGAAGTACTTGCTGTGGGCGCTGCTGCTGTACCTTGGTTGGCGCTGGTATCTCGGCAAGAAGTCAGCCGCTGCCTCGGATGTACACGCTGAATCAACTAATGCGTCGCAGACGTCGACCGCTGCGCCGCAATCTGCCCAATCATCAGACTCATCACCATCTAGCCAAGCGCACCAAGCGCCAGAAAAAATGGTGGCGTGCGCGCAGTGCGGTATTCACCTTCCCTTGTCTGAATCGGTGGTCGGTACGGGCGCCTTGCATTACTGCAGCGAAGATCATCGCGCGCGTCATACCCATCAATCGGCAAATTGACTGTCGCTGATTGCCGTAAGCGTCACTGACTGTTGCATTCCGTCCGCATTGGGTTTCAGCGACTACGCGATTCGCTTACCCTTGCGCGTT
>JBJTXC010000083.1:0-5264 GCA_046082065.1 Burkholderiaceae bacterium | reverse complement strand
GTTTCGAGCAACGACTGCGGGATGGCACCTGGATGGGCCATGTGCTGGAGCACGTGATCATTGAACTGCTGGAGCTATCCGGGCTGGAGGCAGGCTTTGGTCAGACCCGCGAAACCACCCGCGCCGGCACCTATCGCATGGTGTTTCGTGTGCCGGACGAAACCGTTGGCCGCACTGCATTCGACGCCGGGCTAAAACTGATGCATGCGGTGATCAACCAGCAGGCATTCGAGTTGGAGCCTGAACTCGCCAAAATTCGTAAAGCGATCGACGAGTTTTACCTCGGGCCGTCGACCGCTCACATCGTGGCCAGTGCAAAGAAACGCAAGATTCCGCACATTCGCCTGAACCAAGGCAATCTGGTGCAGCTCGGCTATGGCGCGCTACAAAACCGCATCTGGACGGCCGAGACCGATCTGACCAGTGCGATTGCCGAAGGTATCGCTGGTAACAAGGATCTGACCAAGTCGCTGTTGCGCAGTTGCGGCGTGCCAGTGCCGAGTGGTGAAGTTGTACATAGCGTAGAGGCCGCCTGGGAGATCGCACAGGAGATCGGCTTGCCCGTCGTGGTCAAACCACGAGACGGTAACCGGGGGCGTGGCGTGATGCTGAACCTGCGCTCGCAAGATGAAGTTGAATCAGCTTATGCGATTGCGCGCGCGGAAGACCCGGATGTAATCGTCGAGCGCTATATCGAAGGTGATGAGCACCGCGTGCTGGTGGTGGGTGGCAAAGTAATTGCCGTGGCACGCGGCGAGAGCGCCTGGGTCACGGGTGATGGCAGCTCGACGGTAGCTAGCTTGGTTGAGTTGCAAATCAATAGCGACCCGCGTCGCGGCAGCGCCGATATTCACCCACTCGAAAAACTCAACCCGTTCACGAACAGCGTTATTCAAGGCAACCTGCAGCGCCAGCGACTCACCACTGAATCCGTGCCCGCTGCCGGGCAGCGTGTACTGATCGCTGCGAACGGCAACCACGCAATCGAGTGCAGCGATCTGATCCACCCGGATAACGCATTTACCTGTGTGCTGGCAGCCCAAGTGATTGGTTTGGATATTGCGGGTATCGATATCGTCTGCAAGGACATCGCGCAGCCACTGGATGCGCAGCGCGGTGCTGTGGTTGAAGTGAATGCCGGGCCCGGTTTGTTAATGCACCTGAAACCAGCCCAAGGGGAAGCGCGCCCGGTGGGAGATGCCATCGTCAGTCATCTGTTTCCGGAAGGTCAGCGTGGCCGTATTCCGATCGTGGGCGTGGCGGGTAGCGAAAGCACCACGCCGATTACCCGTTTGGTCGCATGGCTGATGCAGCTATCCGGTGCGCGTGTCGGTGTGGCATGTCGAGAAGGTTTATTTGTCGGTGCGCGCCAATTAGAGCGCGGTGATTGTGCGCATTGGGAACCCGGCCAGCGCTTGCTGATTAATCGAAACGTCGAAGCTGCCGTGTTTGAAAATGACCCGATGTCTTTGCTGACCGAGGGGCTTGCCTACGATCGCTGCTGGGTTGGCATCGTCACTGACAGTCAACCTGTGCCGGGTTTGGAACAAGAGCTCATGACCGAGCCTGAGCATCGTTACAAAATTCTGCGCACACAAATCGATGTCGTACTCGAAACCGGTGCTGCTGTGCTCAACGCGGATGATGAAACCGTGCTGGATATGGCCAAACTATCTGATGGTGATGTGCTGCTGTATGCGCACGATGGTCAGCACCCTGCGCTGGTGGCGCATCGCGAATCTGGCCGGCGCGTGCTGTATCTGGAGGATGGATTTCTGGTGCGCGCCCACGGCAGCGCAGTCGCCGACAAAATCAATCTCACGCGCGACTTGAGCCCGGCAGCAGCTGCGCTTTCGCATTCTGCGCTGCTGGCTGCGATTGGTGCGGCTTGGGCGCTCGGCCTCGAGGCACAACTGATTCGAACCGGGCTGGACACCTACGGCACGGTTCAACCTGAAATGCTGGTGATTGCATAAGGCATGGAACTGAAACTTACGCGGGCCCTGCGCGGGCCCAACCTATGGAGCCGCTACACCGCACTCGAGATCGAAGTTGCTTGCAGCTCGGATGAATGCGAGATTGATCGCTTACCGGGCTTCGTCGACAAACTACGTGCGATCTGTCCCGGGGTAGCAGATTTACGTGCGCCCGGCTATCACGGCCCGCTCACGATGGCGCATGTACTTGAGGCGACATTGCTCGCGCTACAAGCCAATGCGGGTTGCCCGTTATCGTTTTCACTCACTAACGCCACACCGGTGCCGCAGTTATACCAAGTGGTGGTGGAGTACAGCGAAGAAGATGTGGGCAGGCTCGCGCTCAAATACGCCATGCATGTGTCGCAGTACGTATTTGATTTGTGTCGTGGTGAGCTCCCCAACAATGCTGCTGCACCCGATGTAGCGTCGATGGTGGCTGAGCTGCGTGAGATGGATGAAGATAACCGACTCGGCCCCTCCACCGGGTCCATTGTGAATGCGGCAGTGGCTCGCGGTGTTCCTTTTCGTCGTCTGACCAGTGGCAGCTTGGTACAACTTGGCTGGGGCTGCAAACAAAGAAGAATCCAGGCTGCTGAAGTTGATTCAACCAGCGCAGTCGCAGAAACCATCGCGCAAGACAAAAATCTCACCAAGCATTTGCTGCACGCAGCGGGCGTGCCTGTGCCTCAAGGCGCACCGGTCAAGAGTGCCGAACACGCATGGGAAGTCGCACAGCGCATCGGTGTACCGGTAGTTTGCAAACCGCAAAATGGTAGTCAGGGCAAAGGCGTTACCGTCAACATCACCACGCGCGAGCAGCTCGATCAGGCATTTGAAGCCGCTACCATCGCAGCACGTGGCAAAGGCCCGGTGTTAGTAGAGAAATTTTTTCCGGGTAGTGATTACCGCTTACTGGTGGTGGGTAACAAATTGGTCGCCGCGGCGCGACGCGACCCGCCGCAAGTGATCGGCGATGGCAAGCACAGCGTGCGCGAATTGGTGAACATCTTGAACGCTGATCCGCGTCGTAGCGAGGGGCATGCGACCTCACTCACCAAGATCAGTTTTGATGATATTGCTGTTGCTTGCCTCGCCGAGAAACAACTGACTCCGGAGTCGATCCCCGAAGTCGGTCGGCGCGTTGTATTACGCAATAACGCCAACTTATCGACCGGCGGCAGCGCGACGGATGTGACCGATGATGTGCACCCCGAGGTTGCAGCACGCGCGATTGATGCAGCAGCGATGGTGGGTTTGCATGTGTGCGGCGTGGATGTCGTGGTGGAGAACATCATGCGCCCATTGGAAGAACAAAACGGCGGCATTGTTGAAGTTAACGCCGCACCCGGATTGCGTATGCATCTGACGCCTTCCTATGGCAAGGGCCGCAATATCGGCGAAGCAGTGATTCAACAGATGTTCCGTCAAGGTGATGATGCACGTATCCCGGTGGTGGCAGTCACCGGCGTCAATGGTAAAACGACCACCACACGATTAATCGCGCACATACTCGCCAACAAGGGCCTGTGTGTTGGCATGACCAACACCGACGGTGTATATGTCGGTGGTCGCCAAACGGATAGTGGTGATTGCAGCGGACCAAAAAGTGCGCGCAATGTACTCTCGCATCCGCATGTCGAAGCGGCCGTACTTGAAACCGCGCGTGGCGGCATGCTGCGCGAGGGCCTGGGCTTCGACAAATGCTCGGTCGCCGTCGTCACCAATGTTGGCGAAGGTGACCATTTAGGTTTGAACCACATGCATACGGCGGAGGATGTCTCGCGCATCAAGCAAATCGCTGTGCAAAATGTTGCACCAACAGGCTATGCAGTGTTGAACGCGGCTGATCCGATGGTGGCATCGATGGCACCGCACTGCCCCGGCAAAGTGATTTTTTTCGCACAGAGCCCGACCCATCCGGTGATGGTGACGCACCGTGCGCGCGGTCACAGAGTGGTGTATGTCGAAAATGCCGATATCGTGCTCGCCGAGGGCGCGCAACATCACCGTATGAAGCTCGCTGATGTACCGCTCACGCTCGGCGGTACCTTGGGGTTTCAAGTTGAGAACACGCTCGCAGCAGTTGGCGCGTGCTGGGCACTGGATTTACCCTGGCTGGAAATCGTCGCCGGTCTTAAGAGCTTCAACAATGACATTAAAGGTGCACCCGCTCGGTTCAACCGCATGACATATCGCGGTGCCACGGTGGTTGCCGACTACGGGCACAATCCGCACGCGATGCGCGCGCTGGTGGCGGCATTCGATGCCATGCCGGCCGATGATGGCATGCGTCGCACTGTAGTCGTCAGTGGCGCCGGAGACCGACGCGATGAAGATTTGCGCGAGTTGACTCGCGTTTTAGGTGCAGCGTTTGATCACGTCGTGCTGTACGAAGATGCCTGTCAGCGTGGTCGTGCCGATGGCGAAGTGATCGGCTTGCTACGCGAAGGGTTGGTGGGCGCGCAACGCGCCTCTCTCATCGAAGAAATCCGCGGCGAATTCATTGCAATTGATCGCGGGCTTTCGCTGCTGAACCCCGGTGACCAGTGTCTGGTATTGGTCGATCAAGTACAGGAAGCGCTGGAACATCTGTCGCGGCGGGTCGCGGAAGGATAAATCCCAAACCGCATAGTTACGACCGAAGCCCTCCGCGGCAGCGCAGTGCCGCCTACGGCCAAAACCTGCCGCCCTAGCCGTGATTTTCTTTGTCATGGCCACGCCAAACGGACTGGAACGAAAGTTGCACTGAACCAGCCATTCGCTACGCCCAAACGACAGGCAAGCAGCCAATGGCAACCTCGATTACGAACACGACGAATAGTGCGACTTCGGTGACGGCCCCGTCACCGAACCCCTCGCTGCTGCAAATGAAAACGCAGCTGACGGTGGCTTTGCTCAAGATTGCCGATACCACCAACAACGAGCAACTCAAAGAAATCATCAAAGACGCCAAGATTACGGACGCCGCCCCAAAGGGTTTTCCGACGGGGGTAGGCTGGGCAGATGCATTTCGCATGGTGGCGCGACGGGTTGAGGACAACAACCCGTCTACCCCCGGTAATCTGGTGCTGTCGGAAGATACGCTCAACCGAAACCTGCTCTCCGGCATCAAGCTGAAGCAACTCGTTGTAAATAATTTGGCGCGCTTCCCGCGTGGCACCTCAGTCAGCGGCGCGATTGACGCACTCTACAAAGACACGCGTAACGGCGTGCTCGTGTCGGAGTTGGCAAAATCAGGCATCTACGATTTAACTGCCTTCCCAAATGGGACGTCGGCGTTCGAAG
>JBJTXC010000082.1:0-3549 GCA_046082065.1 Burkholderiaceae bacterium | reverse complement strand
AGTGTCGGCACTTCGATCTCACCACCGAGCGCCGCTTTGGCAAACGAGATCGGCATTTCGCAGTGCAAGTCGTCACCGTCACGCTGAAATACTGCGTGCTGCTTGATATGAATCTCGACGTATAAATCACCGGGGGGGCCGCCGTTCATACCGGGCTCGCCGTTGCCAGTGGAACGAATCCGCATGCCGTCATCAATACCCGCCGGGATTTTGACTTCGAGTGTTTTGTTGCGCTTGACTCGACCCGAGCCTGCACACGGGCCGCACGGATCGGGTATCACCTTGCCCGAACCATGGCACTTCGGGCAGGTTTGTTGAATGCTGAAGAACCCTTGTTGCATGCGTACCTGTCCATGACCGCCGCAGGTGCCGCAAGTAGTAGGAGATGTGCCGGGCTTCGCACCTGAGCCGTGACACGTCTCGCATTCGTCCCACGATGGCACGCGTATGGTGGTCTCGAATCCGTTGGCTGCTTGCTCGAGTGTGATGTCGAGGTTGTAACGAAGATCAGCGCCACGGTATACCTGCGGGCCGCCGCGCTGTCGGCCGGCGCCACCGCCGAAGATATCGCCGAAGATGTCGCCAAAAGCATCCGAGAAACCGCCACTGAAACCGGCACCACCACCGCCCGCGCCACCCATATTCGGATCAACACCGGCATGACCAAATCGATCATAGGCTTCGCGTTTTTGCGAATCTGACAGCATCTCGTAGGCTTCTTTCGCCTCTTTGAATTTGTCTTCTGCCTGCTTGCTATCCGGGTTGCGATCCGGATGGTATTTCATGGCGAGCTTGCGATACGCCTTCTTGATTTCTTCTTCCGAGGCGTTCTTTGCCACCCCGAGCGTTTCATAAAAATCGCGTTTTGCCATGGTTGAATATCCTGACTACAGTTGAACAGTCACTGGTCTGTTCAAGCAAAAAACCGGGCGGAACAAAACGCCCCGACCCGGCATAAGCAACACAGCGTCGCTGCGTGCAGTGGTAATTACTTGTCTTTCACTTCCTTGAAGTCGGCGTCAACAACATCGTCTTGCGCCGCTTTCGCACTCGCGCCGGCAGTGGCGGCTTCGGGTGCTGCGGCACTCGCGGCGGCCTGCTGCGCCTGCATGTCGGCGTACATTTTCTCGCCCAGCTTTTGCGCGGCGGCGGACAAGGCATCCATTTTTGCGCCGATAGCCGCCTTGTCAGTACCTTTCAAGGTTTCTTCAAGATCCTTGATCGCTGCTTCAATTTTTTCTTTTTCACCCGACTCAAGCTTATCGCCATGCTCAGTCAATGCTTTCTTGGTTGAGTGAACCAGCGCGTCGCCCTGGTTATGCGACTCGGCCAGTTCCTTCAAGCGATGGTCTTCAGCGGCATTCGCCTCGGCATCACGCACCATGCGCTGAATCTCTTCTTCGGTCAGACCGGAGTTCGCTTTGATGGTGATCTTGTTTTCCTTACCAGTTGCCTTGTCTTTGGCAGACACATGCAAGATGCCATTGGCATCGATATCAAATGTCACCTCGATCTGCGGCATACCACGCTGTGACGGCGGAATACCTTCCAGATTGAATTCACCCAGCGCCTTGTTACCCGAAGCCATTTCGCGCTCGCCCTGATATACCTTGATGGTCACCGCGGGCTGATTGTCTTCGGCGGTCGAGAACACCTGACTGAACTTGGTCGGAATCGTGGTGTTCTTCTTGATCATCTTGGTCATGACACCGCCCAAGGTTTCAATACCGAGCGAGAGTGGTGTCACATCCAGTAGCAGCAAATCTTTACGATCGCCAGACAGCACGGCACCTTGAATCGCAGCACCCACCGCAACTGCCTCATCCGGGTTGACGTCTTTGCGCGGATCTTTGCCGAAGAACTCTTTAACTTTCTCCTGCACCTTCGGCATGCGGCTCTGGCCACCGACCAGAATCACATCATCGATGTCAGAGACTTTGACGCCAGCGTCGTTGATCGCGATACGGCATGGCTCGATCGTCTTGGAGATCAGGTCTTCAACCAATGACTCGAGCTTGGCGCGCGTAATCTTCAATGTCAGGTGCACCGGCGCGCCATTCGCCATGGCGATGTACGGCTCGTTGATTTCAGTCTGCTGCGATGAAGACAACTCGATTTTGGCGCGCTCTGCCGATGCCTTGATACGTTGCAGCGCAATCGGGTCTTTCGCCAGATCGAGTCCATTGATTTTTTTGAATTCATCAATGATGTGATCAATCATGCGCTGATCGAAATCTTCACCACCAAGGAAGGTGTCGCCATTGGTAGAGAGCACCTCGAACTGCATCTCGCCATCAACGTCTGCAATTTCGATGATCGATACATCGAAGGTACCGCCGCCAAGGTCGTAGACTGCGATCTTGCGATCGCCCTTACCGGATTTATCCATACCAAACGCCAGCGCTGCTGCAGTCGGTTCGTTGATGATGCGCTTGACATCGAGGCCAGCGATACGGCCCGCATCTTTGGTGGCCTGACGCTGCGCATCGTTAAAGTACGCCGGTACGGTAATGACCGCTTCGGTGACTTCTTCGCCGAGATAATCTTCGGCAGTTTTTTTCATTTTGCGCAGCACTTCGGCAGACACTTGCGGTGGCGCCAAGCGCTTGTCGCGTGCCAGTACCCAGGCATCGCCGTTATCCGCCTTGACGATCTCGTAAGGCATCAAGCCGATGTCTTTCTGAACTTCTTTTTCTTCAAACTTGCGGCCAATCAGGCGCTTGACTGCAAACAAAGTGTTGCGGGGATTGGTCACCGCTTGCCGCTTGGCCGGTGCACCGACCAGAATTTCACCGTCATCTTGATACGCAATGATGGACGGCGTGGTGCGCGCACCTTCTGCGTTCTCGATCACCTTGGGCTGATTGCCCTCCATGATCGCCACGCAGGAATTGGTGGTCCCGAGGTCGATACCGATGACTTTACTCATGATGAATAGTCCCTATGAATCTGAAACAGGTTGAATGCCTAATGTGTCTGATATGCGGTGGCTGTCATGCTTTTCAAGTTGACTGCGATACGGTCACCAGCGCAGGACGCAGCAGCCGATCAGCAATCATGTAACCCTTCTGCAGCACACTGACGATGGTGTTGGCTTCCTGCTGCGCCGGCACCATGGAGATCGCCTGATGCTTCATCGGATCGAGTTTGTCGCCCGGCTGCGGGTTCACTTCAATCAAGCGATGCTTGTCAAACGCTGCGGTCAGTTGCTTGAGGGTCATGTCGACACCCTCTTTCAAGGAATCGATCGACGGGGTTTCGACCTTCAGCGCCATCTCGAGGCTGTCTTTCACTGGTAACAGCGACTCGGCAAACGACTCGACTGCAAATTTATGCGCCTTCGCAATATCTTCCTGCGCACGACGGCGGGTATTGTCGGCTTCGGCCTTAGCACGCAAGAAAGCGTCCTGCATCTCGGCCAGTTTGCTCTGTAACTCGGCCAGTTGCGCGGTCAGCGATTGGCCATCGCCCGCGCCTTCAGCCGGCGCCTCAGCACCGGTGACTGTTGCAGAGGCGGTGTCTAAGGGTGCCTCGGGGCTTGCGGGGGCT
>JBJTXC010000081.1:0-2598 GCA_046082065.1 Burkholderiaceae bacterium | reverse complement strand
TTCACTGCGACGCGCCCCGGTCACGTACCCCAGTAAAAAAGCAATCTCCTGCCAGGCCCAGACCAGTACCGCGCAGGTGAACGCGCAGTAGGCCGAGCCCACCGAAGTGTGTGCGGCGGATATATGCAAGCCAACAATTGCAAAGCCCAGTACCATGGTCGCGCCCAACATCACCGGCGCGAAATGTCGGCGCGACAAGCGTCCTAACCACAGAATCGATCCGGTAGAAAACCACCAGACGAATAATGTGAATACGATAGGAAGCAGGTATTGAGACATAACATTGATCTAGCGTTGACTTACCCTCGCCTACCAACTCGGCTGCAGTCGGGTCTCGGATGGCAGTTCATTCGAGATCACCGGTATAAAGAACATACGCGCAAAAACTGCAACGCCCGCAACGCTCCACCAAGCCCGTTTGGCTAATCCAAACAAGCCACCCGCCGCCTTGCCTTCATCCACCCGCTGCGAGCAATAAAACAATCGATCAAGATTGGCATGGAACGCAGGGTGATCAAGATCCAGCATGATAGGGAATACCTGCTTGGTAATCTCATTACAAATACGGAATACCTCGAAGTCGTACTCGGTAGCATCCAAGCCCATTTGCTGCTTGAGTTCCGGACGCGTATGGTCACGCACATACATGGTGGCGTACACCGCCAGCAGGAAGAAGCGTATCCACAATACATTGTGGCCGCGAAGCAGTTCGGGATTCGCGCGCATGATCAATGCGAACGATTCACCGTGACGAAACTCATCATTGCACCAGCGCTGAAACCAACGGAAGATTGGGTGAAATCGGCGCTCCGGATAACGCTCAAATTGCCGAAAAATACGGATGTAGCGCGCGTAGCCAATTTTTTCGGATAAGTAGGTCGCGTAAAAAATATATTTCGGCTTGAAGTAAGTGTAGTGCTTGCTCCGCTTCAGATTGCCGAGGTCAATCCCCAAACCGTAGTCTTTGAGTGAAGAATTCAAGAAGCCTGCATGACGCGACTCATCCCGCGCCATGTATTCCATCAGCTTTTTGATATCGGGGTTCGTGACATTCTTCTTAATTTCGTTATAAAGCACACAGCCTGAAAATTCGGATGTCAGTGAACTTACCAAAAAATCCAGAAATTCCTGCTGTAATTCATGCGGCAACTTAGCGAACATATCGCGCGCTTCATCAGCAAAAGTTGCATCGCGCTGGAAATGGTCGTGGTTATTGTCGCCCTCATACTCGGCCATCATCGCGTCCCACTCCGCGCGTACTGGCTCGACGTTGATCGCATCCATCGCCGCAAAATCCGTCGTATAAAAACGCGGCGAAAAAATCGTTTCGGTGACTGCCTTACGGGCAGCATCCTCTACCGACTTTATTTCGTGGCTGGCGTTGTGCATAGTGAATCTCCTTGCAAAGAATCGGGTTCATCAATTTTTTCGTTGGCCGGCGCGCGCAATAAGTAGATGTGTAGCAGCACATAGCCGGCCCAGAACAGCACCAACACGGCCTCAATCAGGTCAGTCATGGGTGGAGCTCCATCGCTTGTGAGGTATAAAAACCGCTGGAAATTTTTTCGGTACGGCCCACGCGCCATGGCGCTAATTGGGCATGATCAGCAATCGCATCGCGCAGCGCTGCTTCCGATACCGGCGCGATGAACGGTGCGCGATCCGATCGAGGGAAGATTCGCCCGATGCGTATCATGGCCGCCAGCAAGGCATTACTCGGCGCAAAGGGGAACAGCACAGAGTCATGCGTACGATACGCGAGCCGGGCGAGGCCAGCCACCATATCGAATCGCTCGTAATGAATCACTGAGTCCATCGCCACTACGTGATCAAACTCGCCCAGTGAATCGGCCAACATGTCGCCGGCAACAAACCGAATACGATGGGCATACGGGTCAGCACTGGAGCGTTCGCGCGCCAAGTCGACCAAGGTGGGCGATAAATCAATCGCCACCACCTCGGCGCCGCGCTTGGCTAATTCACAGGCCATCGCACCGGTACCGCAGCCCGCATCAAGCACGCGTTTGCCCTGCAGATCGTGTGGCAACCAGGAAAGCAAGGTCTGACGCATGCGGTCACGCCCTGCGCGCACAGTCGCGCGTATGCCGGATACTGGCGCCTCGGAGGTGAGCTTGGCCCACTGATCTGCCGCAGTGCGGTCGAAATATTCTTCGAGCCTGGCGCGGGTTTGTTGGTAGCTGGCCTGTTCCATCGTGTTCTCGTCAATCAAAGCCGAGCAGATCAAAAATGTCGCGGTCTTTCATGGGTGAACACTCGAGCGGCTCTGCGCCCGCCCACAACCGTGCCGCTAGTTGCAGGTACTCGGCCTGCACCATTTTGACTTCGGGTGTTTCTTCCATTTCAAACAGCGTGGCTTTTTTCAAGCGACTCTGTCGAATCACATCGAGCGATGGAATTTGCGCCATCGTCTTCAAACCAATTTGCGCATTGAATTTGTCGATCTGATCGGTTGCGTCGGATCGGTTGGCAATCACACCACCCAATCTCACCTTGTAGTTTTTCGATTTAGCACCAATCGCTTGCACGATGCGGTTCATCGCAAAAATCGAATCAAAGTCATTAGCCGTCACAATCAGT
>JBJTXC010000080.1:0-3593 GCA_046082065.1 Burkholderiaceae bacterium | reverse complement strand
TCTGCTCAGCTCGCTACCTGGCGGCCAGGCAGGGTTTCTCATTGTGGTGAACCTGCTGTTCTTCGGTCTGGCTTTCTTCCTTGATTTTTTCGAACTTGCATTCATCCTGGTGCCGCTGGTTGGTCCGGTAGCCGACAAGATGGGTATCGATCTGATCTGGTTCGGTGTACTGCTATCAGTGAATATGCAAACCTCGTTCATGCATCCACCGTTTGGATTTGCATTGTTTTACTTGCGCTCAGTCGCCCCTAAAAAAGTCAAGACCAGCGATATCTACTGGGGTGCGGTGCCGTTTGTCGGTATCCAGGTGATGATGGTGGCTCTGATCATTGCTTTCCCAAGCATGATCTCGGTCGCGAACAAAACCGATATGAAAGAACAAATCGAGCTGAATATCGATATGGGCAACGAGTTAGGTGCCGATAGCGCGGCGGAATCACCGAGCATTGATTTCTCGACTGATTCGGGTGCTGGTGGCGATCTCAAGCTGCAGTTTTCTACCGAGCCATTAAAGAAATGACCGTGCCTTTTTAGGATCACCAACTGGCTAGTTTACTGGCCGCATGATTTTCTAAAAATATATCGCGTTGTGAATATTACTGCGATCCAAAATGCTGTGGTCACAATTCACCGGGGGAGGAAGTGATTGAGCATTTCGTTCAGAGTTGCTGCATGACCGAACAGGAAGCGAGTCACACCATTCCTCTGGCCGCGGGTGACCATAGCGATTACATCGTCTATGTGGACGAGAGCGGTGACCACAGCCTCATATCAATTGACCCTGACTACCCGGTATTTGTGCTGTCTTTCTGCATATTTCGTAGAACTCCGTATGCGACTGAAGTGACGCCTGCCATCCGACGGCTGAAATTTGCTACCTTTGGGCACGATATGGTGGTGCTACACGAGACAGACATTCGGCGCAAAAAAGGTGCGTTCTCAAAGCTGTCAAAGGAGCCAAGGGATGCGTTCCTGACAGTGCTCACCGAGATCATCGGTGCGGCTGATTTTCAATTGGTGGCCGTGGTTATAGATAAGAGAAAGCCAAAGGACCGATACAGCAAACCATCACACCCATACCACTTGGCGCTGGGATTTGGTCTAGAGCGCATCTATCGGCTGCTAAATGGCGCGGACCAAGGCGATGCACTTACCTACATTGTCTGCGAGGCACGCGGCGCCAAGGAAGATGCAGAGCTTGAATTGGAGTTCCGGCGTATTCGTGACGGTGCTAACTACTTTAATCGGCCCTTACCGTTCGACCTGATCATCGCCGACAAGAAGACCAACTCGGAGGGATTGCAATTGGCTGATCTAACGGCCCGCCCGATCGGCTTGACCGTACTTCGGCCTAATCAAGCGAATCGCGCATCGCAAGTATTGGAGAGCAAGTTCTACCAAAGCGCGAATGGAAGTAAGCTGGGTATGGGGTTGAAGGTATTTCCTTGAGAGCGGGAAACCACGTCTCAGAAAGCAGAAGGGCCCCTGTAGTACCAGGAGCCCAGCGCCGGCCACGTAGTCGCAACCCATTTGCGTCCAAGTTTACTGCAGTGCCCTACGAATGGCAACGCTACAAGCGGAGGCATGCTGCCTGTTATCCGAATAAAACGGACTGTGCGAATTCAATCTCCGAAATCGAGAAGCCCGCCTAGGCGGGCTTCTCGATTTTTACCGACCTACTTCATCAGGACTTAGGGCGGCCTATAAGGTAGGACTGCACAGGGGTCTCGGCAACCGAGTACCAATTATTCTGGTCTTGATGGAAGCGACGCCACGGCTCGAGTACCTTCTTGAATTTGGCATTTTTGGAAGCTTCTTCCTCGATCACTTCCTGGGCGGCTTCGTAACAAGCATCGAGAATCGCCTTCGAAAATGTGCGCAGCTTGACCCCATTCTTCATCAAGCGTGCCAACGCAGTTGGGTTACGTGCGTCGTACATCGCCTGCATCGCAATGTGTGCCTCATAGGTAGCGACCTCCAGCGCTGCTTGATACTCCTTGGGTAGTTTGTCCCATTCTTTCTTGTTGACGTAGAAGGACAATTGCGCGCTAGGCTCCCACCAGCCTGGTGTGAAGTAGAAGGGAGCAACTTTATTGAAGCCCAGCTTTTCGTCGTCGTAAGGGCCGATCCACTCGGCCGCGTCGATGGTGCCTTTCTCTAAGGCGGGATAGATATCACCACCCGCGATCTGCTGCGGCACCACACCCAACTTTTGCATGACGCGCCCGGCGAAGCCACCGACTCGCATTTTCAGACCATGCATGTCTTGCGGTGTTTTTACCTCGCGGCGGAACCAGCCACCCATCTGGCAACCGGTATTGCCACCCATGAAGTTGACGACGCCGTACTCGGCAAAAAAATCACGCATCAGCTGTCGCCCACCGCCTTGGTCTATCCAAGCGGTTTGCTGACGAGCTGTCAGACCAAACGGTACTGCTGTATCGAAAGCGAAGGTAGCGTCCTTGCCGAAGTAGTAGTAAGACGCCGAGTGACCCATCTCCACCGTGCCCGCTTGGACTGCATCCATGACCTGCAGCGCAGGGACCAGTTCGCCGCCGGGAAACACGCGGATATTGAATTTGCCATCGGTCAGCGCCGATACGCGCCTAGCCATAATCTCAGCCGCGCCGAAGATGGTGTCGAGTGATTTTGGAAAACTGGATGCCAAGCGCCAGTTGATGGTGGTATTGGCCTGAACAATGGCCGGCGCGCTGGCGACGCCAGCGGCGATGCCGGCTGCCGCACCGGAAAGGAATGAACGACGTTTCATTAATAGTCCCCTGTATGCCTGGTATTCGGTCTGACACCGACGCACCGACCGGCGCAGCACGCTGGCGTGGTTTGTTAAAACCTTGCCAATTCTAGGAGGGGCTTTCCGAGGCGGGCAATAGCTATTTCATAACAAAATTCTCGATGTTGTTTAAACGCACTACCTGCAACATTTCTTCGAGTGCAAGCAAAGTTTCTCGCAACTACAGAAAAAAACATTTCTTCCGGAAATACGTTGTAAACGCGCAGCGAATTACCCATGCCGAATGACCGTACTCAAGGCCTGGCTGACCCGCAGTGAACACCGCAGTTCGTGGCCTTGAAGATAGCTCAACGGGTACGCTTGAGCATCGTCAGCTTGCTGAACCGCAAGCAAAACCGATCAATGAACAATTGATTCGATGATCGAACGCAACTGCAGGGTTAAGCAAAGTCGTTGGAACGACTCAGTTACCGGCGATCGTCATGCTGCCGATCAGAATGGAGCCGGTAGATTTCGTACCCCGAACCAGCACATCACTGCCGATGGCAGCGATATCCTTGAACATATCGCGCAGATTGCCCGCGATGGTGATTTCTTCCACCGGGTACTGGATCACACCTTGCTCAACCCAGTAGCCTGATGCACCACGGGAGTAATCACCGGTCACATAGTTGACACCATGACCCATCAACTCGGTGACCAGCAAACCGGTACCCATTTTTTTCAGCATGGCGATGAAATCATCGTCCGCACGGGTAAGGGAAGAAATTATGTGCAGATTGTGCGAGCCGCCTGCGTTACCGGTTGTTTTCATGCCCAGCTTGCGTGCAGAGTAAGTCGA
>JBJTXC010000079.1:0-7000 GCA_046082065.1 Burkholderiaceae bacterium | reverse complement strand
GCACTTGATCTGCCGGAGGTGCTGGCGGATCGCCTGGAGCGAGGACGATGAGTCGATTAGCGCAAGGCAGCGAACTCGACGGCTTTCGTATCGGCGCGCTACTGCATGCCGGTGCGATGGCGCGCATCTATCAGATCAGCTACGCGGATGGTCGCGAATCAATGTTTCCGATGGTGATGAAGGTGCCGTTGATGCGCGAGGGCGATGGTGCTGAAAACATTGTCAGCTTCGAGATCGAGCATCAGTTGCTCCAGGTATTGCAGGGACCCCATGTGCCGCGCTTTGTGGCGGCGGGCGATCTCGATCGCGTGCCGTATCTGGCCATGGAGCATGTGCAAGGCATCACCGTTGACGCCTGGTTGAAAAATTTCAGCCAGTCCAGGCAAGCCGTGCCGATTGAATCAATCACGCGCGTGGGTGCTGCGCTGGCGCAGGCGGCGCACAGCTTGCACCAGCAGAATGTATGCCATCTTGATCTGAAGCCGGCGAATGCATTGCTGATCGATGAAGCGCGTGTCGTGCTGCTGGATTTTGGTTTGTCTTGTCACGCCGATTACCCCGATCTGATGGCAGAGGAGTTTCGCAAGGCCGTGGGTTCACCCGCCTGGATTGCGCCCGAGCAGGTAGTGGGTGTGCGTGGTGATCCACGCTCCGACGTGTTTGCGATCGGTGTGATGCTGTACGAGATGGCGACGGGCGAGCTGCCATTCGGTTTCCCAACCACACAAGGTGGTTTGCGTCAGCGCTTGTGGATGAGCCCACGTCCGCCGCGTGCCTGGCGCGCGGATTTACCCGAGTGGCTGCAGGAGATCATTCTGCGTTGTCTCGAGCCACAAGCCGAGCAGCGCTATCCATCGGCCGCGCACTTGATGTTCGACTTGCATCATCCGGATCAGGTGCGAGTGACCGAGCGCGGGCAGCAGCTCAAAGGGCGCAGTTTCTGGGGGCACTTCAAGCGCTGGTTGCGTGCGGCCGGCATGCAGTACCAACCGAGTCCGCTACCGACGCAGCAGATCAATGAGGTGCCGATCGTGATGGTGGCGCTCCCGCACGATGACTTGAGCGATAGCGTGATGATCGCATTACGACAGGCTACGGTACGTTCACTCGGCACGCGTTCGGGTGCGCGACTGGCGATCGTTACGGTCGTCAGCGGCAGTGTGAGTGGTAGTGATAAAGAACGCAGCGAGACCTGGTTGATACGTCATCACTTGGCGGCATTCAAAAAATGGGCAGAGGGTATTGATCTGACTGGGCACCAGATATCTTTTCACGTGCTGGAGTCAGGTGATGTGGCGCAAGCCTTGCTGCGCTACGCCGAGGGTAACAAGGTCAGCCTGATCATCATGGGGGCTGCGACACGCGGATTATCCATGCAGCGATTTGTCGCGACCGTACCGATCAAGGTGGCCATGCACGCGCCGTGTACGGTCATTTTGGTGAAAGAGCCGACTGCTTTACAGCATTGGGCTACAGATGACCAGGGATCCGGCGATTGATTGTTCATGCCGGCGCCGGCCGGCCTATGGTCTCTGAATTTGCCTGAGCTCAGGCTTGCTCAGCGACTTCAGTGGTCTCGGCGGTCGCCTCTGCGACGACCTCAGACCCCGCTTCAACCGTCGCCGGTTCGCTGTTGTCGGTTAGCGCATGCATCTCGTCCACCACTTTGCTTGGCACGAATTGGCGCATTTGCAGCGAGCGCGCGGTTTTTTCGCCGAGCTCGGTCAGCGCGTAAATACCGCGCAGCGGGCGCAAATAACCCAGCTTGATCAAGTGATAAACCTGCTGCTCGCGCCCGTGGGCGTCGGACATCACGTCATGCTGCTCGAACAGCCGGATGATCAGCTGTATGTCGGAAAGAGAAAGGATGTGCATCTCATCCTCCGTGGGAGTTAATGCAGAATTGATAATATTTTTAATACAATCTGATTATATGTCAGCCTAAATCCGTTTTCATTCGGCTTGGCACGGCCATTACCGCTATTACGGCGGCGCAGATTGGCAGATAATGCTCGCAGATTTGGAGATACGTTATGCCAGCCGTAGGCACCTCTTCTGACCAATACCAAAATCGCGATCCGGCGCTGACGACCTATCGCCGTAATACCGCTGCGCCCGAGTTGCGTCAGGCGATGGCCGAGCGCTCTGAAGATCGCTCCAAAGCCGCCGCGGTTGAGCGTCGCCAGGTGGAAGGACGCAGCTCGCTCGACCCGTCGCCGCCACCGGCGCAGCGCGCAGCGCAAATCAATACGCAAGCCAACACCACCGCGACCACGCCGATGACTGCGCAAACCAAACTCACCGGTGCGTCGGGTGCTGGCGCGGTCGAGCCGCGTGATCTGGTGACGCCGCCGAAGGTGATGCATGCACTCTACGAGCCACCGTCTCGCCTGAAGCGCGAGCATGATGATCGGTTTTCCATGATTACCGGCGGTACCGTGGATGTCCGCGCCTGATACCCGCTGAATACCTGATCAACACTTGCCTATCGCTCGCCCGACATCATGAAACCCGTTGATCCGAAAGCCGTGACCGAAATCGCTGTGCGTGCAGACGCCGACTGGTTGCAAGCGCACTGGATGCCGTACACAGGTAATCGCGAGTTCAAGGCGAATCCGCGTTTGATGGTGGCCGCGGAGGGTGCTTACTACACCGATGCCGATGGTCGTCGTATTTTCGATGGCTTATCCGGGTTGTGGTGTACCGGGCTGGGGCATCGTCGCCCGGAACTGATCGAAGCAGTGAGTCGGCAAATGGCGACGTTGGATTTCATGCCACCGTTTCAGTTTGGTCATCCGCAATCATTTGCGCTGGCAAACCGTATGCAAGGCTTTTTGCCGCAAGGTTTGGGTCATGTATTTTTTACCGGCTCTGGCTCTGAAGCAGCAGATACTTCACTCAAAATGGCGCGCGCGTATTGGCGCGCCAAAGGCAAGGGATCCAAGACGCGTTTCATCGGGCGCGAAAAGGGTTATCACGGTGTGAATTTTGGTGGTATCTCGGTAGGTGGCATCGTCGGCAATCGCAAGCTGTTTGGCCAAGGCGTCGAGACTGATCATCTGCCGCATACGCAGCTCCCGCAAAATGCTTTTTCACGCGGCATGCCGCACAACGGCGCTGAGCTGGCCGACGATTTGCTGCGTCTGATTAACTTGCATGATGCATCGAATATTGCTGCCGTCATCGTTGAACCATTTTCCGGCTCAGCCGGTGTAGTGGTGCCGCCGGTGGGTTACTTGCAGCGCTTGCGCGAGATTTGTGATCAGCACGATATTTTGCTGATTTTTGATGAGGTGATTACCGGTTTTGGTCGTTCGGGCGCATGGACAGGTGCGCAAGCATTTGGTGTAACCCCGGATATTCTGAACTGTGCGAAACAGATTACCAACGGCGTACAACCGTTAGGTGCAGTGATTGTCAAGCCTGAGATTTATGACACCTTCATGCACGCTGATGCGCCGCATTACCTGGTTGAATTCCCCCATGGTTATACCTACTCGGCGCATCCGGTGGCGTGTGCAGCGGCACTGGCAACGCTCGATTTGCTCGAGCGAGAGCATGCGGTTGAGCGGGTGAACACATTGGCGCCGTACTTCGAACAAAAAGTACACGCCTTGCGCGGCTGCCGTCATGTGACTGACATCCGTAATTTCGGCTTGGCCGCAGGCTTCACACTCGCGCCCGCGCCCGGCGAACCTGCCAAGCGTCCCTACGAAGTTGGCATGGCGATGTGGCGCAAAGGTTTTTATGTGCGCTATGCGAATGACACGGTGCAACTGGCGCCGCCCTTTATTTCTACCGAGGCAGAGATCGACCGACTCGTCGATGCATTAGGCGAAGCGTTTAACGCGCTCGACCCTTGAAATATTTCCCCTTCATTGTTTAATCCATGCAAACAATTGCTCACCTGATTCAAGGTGTCGCGCATCATGGCGGCACGCGTACTCAACCGGTATTTAATCCGGCGACCGGCGCTGCGATTCGTACCCTGCAGCTTGCTGATGCGGCTACAGTCGAGCAAGCGATTACATCTGCGCATGCTGCATTTCCGGCGTGGCGCGCGACCCCGCCGCTCAAGCGCGCACGCGTGATGAGCAAGCT
Source organism: Burkholderiaceae bacterium (assembly GCA_046082065.1). Lineage (GTDB taxonomy): Bacteria > Pseudomonadota > Gammaproteobacteria > Burkholderiales > Burkholderiaceae_D > Pernthalerella. The sequence goes on along the minus strand of JBJTXC010000079.1, from coordinate 2,899 downwards.
GAAAGAACTACTCGAACACAATGCCGACAAAATCTGTGCGCTGATCACAGAAGAACACGGCAAGGTATTGGCTGATGCCATGGGCGAGCTGCAGCGGGGTATCGAAAATGTCGAGTACGCCAGTTACGTCCCTGAGTTGTTGAAGGGGGAACACAGCAAGAATGTCGGCGTTGGCATCGATGCCTGGAGCGAGTTTCAGCCGCTTGGGGTGACTGCAGGAATCACGCCGTTTAATTTTCCGGCCATGGTGCCACTGTGGATGTGGCCGATGGCGGTGGCGTGCGGCAACACCTTTGTGCTGAAGCCCTCGGAGCGCGACCCGTCGTCGGCGATGTTGATCGCTGAACTCGCCTTGCAAGCCGGTTTGCCACCGGGGGTGTTGAATGTTGTTAATGGCGACAAGCAAGCGGTCGATGTGCTGCTGAATGATGCGCGGGTGCAGGCCGTGTCGTTCGTTGGCTCAACCCCGATTGCGCAAGCCATCTATGCCACTGCGTGTGCCAACGGCAAACGTGTACAAGCACTCGGGGGTGCCAAGAACCACGCCATCGTAATGCCGGATGCGGATATTCCGAATGCAGTCAGCGCGATGATGGGTGCTGCTTATGGCTCGTGCGGTGAGCGTTGTATGGCAGTGCCGTTGATTGTGGCGGTGGGTGACGATACGGCCGACAAAATGATTGAGGGATTGAAAACTGAAATCGCTCGCATGCGTATTGGGCCCGGCACAGATCCGCACAGTGATATGGGACCGCTGGTGACGCGCGCGCACTTCGAGAAGGTGAAGGCTTATGTCGATGCCGGTGTTGCGGAGGGCGCAAAATTATTAGTCGATGGGCGTGGTATTCAGGTTGATGGCCATGAAGATGGCTTTTTCCTCGGCCCCTGTTTGTTTGATCATGTGAAACCACACATGACGATTTATCTTGAAGAGATTTTTGGTCCAGTACTTGGTATCGTGCGCGTCGACTCGCTGCAAGCGGGCATGGATCTGATTGACGCACATGAGTACGGCAACGGCACCTGTATTTTCACGCGTGACGGTGAGGCGGCGCGCTACTTCACCGACAATATTCAAGTTGGTATGGTGGGCGTGAATGTACCGCTGCCTGTACCGGTGGCATATCACTCGTTCGGTGGTTGGAAGCGATCCCTGTTTGGCGATTTGCATGCCTATGGGCCGGATGCGGTGCGCTTTTACACCAAGCGCAAAGCTATCACGCAGCGCTGGCCGTCAGCGGGTGTGCGCGAGGGGACGGTATTTGCTTTCCCGTCGAGTCGATAGCGTCGACAAGATTTCGCAACCAACCCAGCCATCTAGGTTTCGTTGATGGCGTTTATTTTGCGAGTGGCGGTTCGTTGTATAGCACCGTGATACTGATACGTCGGTTGCGGGGATCCGCCGGGTTTTGTGGATTGAACGGTGCGGTATCTGCTACCCCTTCAATTCGAACAATTCGACCGCTGCCAATGCCGCCTTGCTCCAACATGCGCCGCGTTGCTTCAGAGCGCTCGATCGAGAGTGACCAGTTGGTTCGATCGCTGCCTTCAGGGAACGGCGTGCTGTCGGTGTGGCCCTTGATGGCCAGCTTGTTCGGCATATTTGCCAATGAGCGTGTCACTTCGCTGATCAATGCGCGCGCACGCGGATCCATCGCCGCGTTGCCGTTGCCGAACATGGAAAAGTTGGCTTTGTCGATGATATCAATCCGCAGACCAGTTTTTTCCCGAGTGAATTGCACCTGATTTTTCAGGTCGGCCAAGGTCCTGCTGAGTGACAGACTTTCGGTGATCTCTTGTTCGAGCTTGTCGAGTTTTTCGCGCTCGGCCTGTTCGGCGATCTTTTGTTTTTCTTCTTCGCTCAGGTTTTTGCCATATTTGGGATTGGGCTTGTCATCTGGCGAGGTGCCGTTGTCTTCACCTTTACCGGCTTCGGCACGCGGCGTCACACGCTCGATCAGTGCCTGCTGCTTGGGATCCATTGGTAAGGTCTCTGGGTCGATCATGGAGCGACCACCAAACATGCCGTTCGAACCCGCAGTCTCACCCGAGCCCGATACCTTCAAATCCGTGGGCTGAAAATACTCGGCGATGCCAATACGCTGTTCTTCTGGTGTTGCGCCCAGCAGCCACATCAGCAGGAAGAACGCCATCATGGCGGTCATCATGTCGGCCAGCGCGATCTTCCACGCGCCACCATGCGCGCCTGCGTGGCCCTCTTCCTCAATCTTTTTCCAGATAACCGGCGGTTTTGGCTCCGCCGCCTCCTCAGCGGGTGGCGCCTCTGGCGCGCCCTCGGCAGGCGGGGCGGCAGCTTGGTCTTCGGGTTTTTTCTCTTCTTCTGCCATGGTCAGGTAAGGGTTAGTCTCGGCCGCTTGAACACGGCAGACGCCAGATGAATCGACAGCAGCAGTGCCTACTGCAGTCTGGATTAAGGAAATATAAATGAATCGGGTCGCTGCGTCGACGAGCTGCTGGGTCAAAACGGAACAAAGATAATTTTTTGAAAACTATTTCAAGATTCCATAAAGCCAAACGAGGTTGGCTCTACTCATTTGCTGCTCTGCCTACGCCGGTATGACGAATTAATTCGTTTTCCGATGTGCCGATGTGCCGATGTGACGGGCTAAGGTGCTGTGCAAATGCAGTCGCCGTACGCGCTACTGAATTTGTGATGCAAGCCTTTAGTCGAAAGCCGTTGGCACGTTTAATGCAGATACAAAGTTAATTGTGTCGGTTGGTTGACAGCGTTCGACGATTTAGAACCTACTTCACCAACCCGCGTGCTGCGTTGGGGGGCTGAATTTTCAAAATCCTCGCGCAGCAGCACTCTGCAGGTGCGAGTGCTTAAGTTGTTGAATGCCTCAACTCGCGATCGTATGAGCAGAGGTGTCGATTA
>JBJTXC010000078.1:0-2044 GCA_046082065.1 Burkholderiaceae bacterium | reverse complement strand
GCACCAGCCCGCCAAGGCCATGGTCAAACGTCAAGAAGAGGTAACTGCATGACTGCACTCAAGGCCACCATCGATACGCCAATCACTGAGACGCCCGTGATGGATATGGAAAGAATTATTTTGATGGCGAATCAAATCGGTGATTTTTTTGCGCCCTATCCACTAGATCGTCGCGCCGAAGGCATTCGTAATCATTTGCGGACCTATTGGGATCCTAGAATGCGCGGGGCATTACTGGACTATATCGATCAAGATAGCTCGGCGCTGACGAGTCATGTGCGTGAGGGTGCGCTCTTGTTACGATCTGCTTCGCCGCGCAAGGGGTACTATGGGCCGCCGGTGCCGGGTGTTAATCAAGCCTGATGGCTGCTTGATCTGCGCTGTAGATAAAGATCGCACGGTGATTAGCGTTACTTTGGCGTATTTGGATAAACCAGAGTTGATCGTTCCAGGCAAGACGCATGACATTAAGTCTGATGCCCCGAACTGATGGCGTGTTTTAGTAGAACGACAAGAGAGAGATTTGCGGAGCGATCAAATCCTTTACGGCTTTTGCTTCGCGCCTATTGAGTGCAAATGACTTTTCAATGCATAACTGAGGGCAGCACATGAATTGGAGAGTGCGAATAAATTTTCAATTCATTGCTGAGTTATGCGCATGAGCTGGGTCTATCTGATTCTGGCCGGTCTTTTCGAGATAGGCTGGCCTGTCGGCATAAAAATTTCGCAGGCCACGGAGACGCGCTGGCTCGGCATCGCAATCGCGTTGAGTTTCATGGCGCTGAGCGGGTATTTCCTCTGGCTTGCTCAGCAAAACATACCCATTGGAACGGCTTATGCGATCTGGACCGGTATCGGTGGTGCCGGCACGTTCATTGTCGGTGTGCTGTTTTTCGGAGATGCGCTGTCGCTGGTGCGCATCCTCGGCGTTTTGCTGATCATTCTCGGTGTTGCTGCCCTTAAGTTTTCAAGCTGACCAGCAAAAATCCTCGGTCAACCGTTCAAATATTCAATCACCCATGCTGGGTCACTGTCACTTGGGAAGATAGGGTAGTGAACGGCCTCGATTACGCCATCTTTGCTTATCAACGTCACTCTCTTCAACAGGGTCATTCCAGCCGCGACAAAGGTCGGCATATTCATTGCCTTTTTAAATTCATAGTTCGAGTCGCTGACCACCGGAAATGGCAAGTGAAGTCTTTCAGCCATTTCCTTTTGATACTCGGTGGTTTGAACACTTAGGCCAATAACCTCAGATCTCAGTGCTTGAAGCTCCTGGTAGTGATCCCTGAAGGAACAGCTTTGTGGTGTACAGCCTCTCGCACCTGGAATTTGATCCCAACCTTCAGGCAGCGGAACATTGGGTTGACCCGTCATCGGATAACAATAGATCACCACTTTGCCTCGAAGGCGTCCTAAGTTGATTAAATCGCCGCGAGTGGATTCCAACGAGATATTCGGCAGCGTCATTCCAATCAAATGATTGGTTGCGCCGTCATCGATAGGAATGGGCAGGTCTGGAGGTAGTTGGTTGTAATTTGTCATAGAGGAGCGTTGACTAGAGTGAGGGGGTTGAAGCTCGCACCGCGGACAGCGTGTCGCGCGCTGCCTGCTCGGCGAGCGCCGCAAGGCGCCCCTGTTCGAGCTGCAGGAAGTCGAACTGCTTCTGCACCATCAGCATGGCGAAGCCGTGAAGCATCGACCACACTGACACCGAGACCTCCACAGGGTCCCCGGCGCGCACGAGCCCGGCCCGCTGTGCTGTCTCTACTAGCTCTACCAGCTTACCGAAGGTGGCATTTCCTACGGTGTACACGGGGTGATCCGTATGGCCCGGCGTATGGCTGATGTACGGACCGAACATGACCTTGAGGTGCTCGGGGTGGTCCACCGCGAATCGGATGTACTGACGGGCGCCCTCCAGAAACCACGCTTCCACGTCGTCGGGATAGCGCCGCTTTGCCTCGTCTTGGTAGGCCTGTAGCCGCAGGAACCCCTGCTCGGCGATGGCGGCAATTAGGGCTTCCTTGCTCTCGAAATGTCG
>JBJTXC010000077.1:0-4324 GCA_046082065.1 Burkholderiaceae bacterium | reverse complement strand
CCGGCCTACGCCGGCATGACGAATCAATCGTTGATACACTGAATTCAGCCCGAACAAAGCTTCCCATCGTGACTTGAGACCAACATGCGTTGGCTTTTGATTCAGTCAGGCAGGATCGCAGGACTCTGTTCCTGCAGCGATCGCCCGCAAGCGTTCAGGTTGAAGTAACTCGATTTCCCGGTTCGCAACGCGCAGCAGGCCTTGCTTTTTCAAGCGTGACAGCAAGCGGCTGATACTTTCGATTGTCAGACCAAGATAGTTGCCGATTTCCTCGCGTAACATACGTAGCTGAAACGCTGTAGACGAGTAGCCCCGCGCGGCATAGCGCGATGCCAGGTTCACCAGGAAGGCAGCAAAACGCTGCTCGGCGCGCATATTGCCGAGTAATAGCATGACGTTCTGTTCACGCGTGATCTCACGACTCATCATGCGATGGAAGGGATGCAGCAGCGTGGGTATGGTGCCAAATAATTCTTCCAGCCTGGGAAATGGAATCTCGCAAACCTCGCTGTCTTCGAGCGCCATGGCATCACAGTGATGCTGGTCGGTGCTGATGGCGTCCATGCCCAGCAGTTCGCCAGCCATTTGGAAGCCAGTAATCTGTTGTTCGCCGGCGGGTGTGATCTGGTAAGTCTTGAAGTGACCGAGTCGAACAGCGTACAGATTGGTGAACGGGTCATCCATACGATACAAGAGCGTATCTTTTCGTACTTTACGGCGCCGACCAATAATCTGATCGAGCTTTTCCAGATCGGTATCGCCCAGACCCATCGGCAAGCAAAGCTGGTGCATGCTGCAAGTCGAGCAGCTCTCTCGCAGGCTATGCAGGGTCACCGGGCTGTCCGCGCTGACAAGGGTCGGTATCATGTTTGTAATTATTTGTTAGAGACTGACTCTATCTCATGCAGCAAATTAATTCTACCGGGCAAGCAATGGGGTTAATTTGCCACGGCGTTCATTTGGCCTTGCGATAACTCGGTATCGGGTTAACTCGGTATAGCTTCATAGGGCAGGCCAACGTAGTTTTCGGCGATGGTACTGAGGCCCGCTTCAGAGCTTGTGTAATAGGCAAGTTCTGCCTCCTGGATCTTGCGACCAAATGGATCGTCCGAGAATTTATGCAGCAGTGAGGTCATCCACCAAGAAAAACGCTCTGCCTTCCAGATTCGCCGCAGGCAAAGTGACGAGTAGTGCGTTAGTAAGTCATCTCGACCCGCTTGGTAGCGTAACCGCAGCAAGTGGTAAAGCGTGTACACATCACTGGCCGCCAGATTCAGGCCCTTGGCACCGGTCGGCGGCACGATGTGAGCGGCATCACCCACTAAAAAAAGGCGCCCGAACTGCATCGGTTCGGCGACGAAGCTGCGCAAGGGTGCGATGCTTTTTTCTATTGATGCGCCGGTGACCAACTGTTGGGTACTTTCTTCCGGCAGACGGCAGCACAACTCGTCCCAGAAGCGCTGATCAGACCAATCTTCAACCCGGTCATCCAGCGAGCATTGCACGTAGAAGCGCGAGAGATTATCTGATCGCATGCTGCACAGTGCAAAGCCACGTTCATGATGCGCGTAGATCAACTCGTGTGAAATCGGTGGCGTACGCGACAAAATCCCCAACCATCCAAATGGATACACTCGCTCGAACAGTTGTATTCGATCGCTCGGTATCGATTGGCGCGATACGCCATGAAACCCGTCACAGCCAGCGATGTACTCGCATTCGATACGTTGCTGAGTGCCTTGATGAACGAAGCTGACCACCGGATGGTCACTCTCCATGTCGTGTAGCGTCACTTGCTCGGCTTCGTAAAACTGTGTCGCGCCGCTGGCATTGCGCGCGTCCATCAGGTCTTTGGTCACTTCCGTTTGGCCGTAGACCAGCACGGTTTTGCCGCCCGAGTATTTTTTCAGATCGATACGTCGCAATTCGCCAGCGAAAGACAAGGCAAAGCCCTCATGAACCAGGCCTTCACGGTCCATACGTTCACTGACCTGCGCGGTGCGTAATAAATCGGTGGTGCCTTGCTCAAGCACCCCGGCGCGAATGCGCGACAGCACGTAGTCAGGCGACTTCGCTTCAATGATGATGTTCGCGATCCCTTGAAGGTCAAGCAAGCGGCCCAATAGCAAACCAGACGGGCCAGCGCCAATAATAGCGACCTGAGTTTTCATGATCTTGTCTCGGTGGGCTTAGTTTGCCCAGTGGTGGTTTTATCGGCAGGCCAGGCGGTCTGCCATGATTTTTATACGTCGTGCGCCAAGCTTTTTCGCAGGTGTTATTGCTTGGATTATAAGGCGGTCCAAGAACCTGTCTCATCAGGCCGCTTAAGGCTTTGTTAGCCCTTACAGGACGCGCACTGGCTTGCATGCCAGTGCGTTTCGCAGGTGGGGTGCGTTCAGTTCAATTCCCCGCTGACCCTCGCCGAATGAATTGCCTTGAATCAGCGCGGCGGGTAGGGCTGCGTGGTGGTTTCAGGGCAGCAGCAGGCAGATCTCGTTGGCGGCATTCAGCAACGGTGGAAGAAACTGGTCTTCGATCGCATCCCGTGAAACGCGCGCAGTTTGGGCGCCAATACCCAGCGCGGCCACGATCGCACCAGAAGCCCCGCGTACCGGGACCGCAATCGAACGCAAGCCAATTTCCATTTCCTCTTCAATCACTGCAAAGCCACGCTGCCGAACCTCAAACAGACTGTCACGCAGCTTTTGCTCCGACGTGATGGTGCGATCAGTATGCGGTGCCAAATTGACCGAAGCAAAGTAACGATCAAGCTGGATCGCCGACAATCCACCCAATAGCACTCGCCCGAGTGCTGTGCAATACGCAGGCACTCGGCTGCCAGTATTCAGCGCCAGCGACAGCACGCGAGAACCATGTGATCTCGCCACATACATCACCTCGTTTTGTTCGAGTACGGCCAGCACGCATGATTCTTTCAGCCGGTGACTCAACTCATTTAAGAAGGGCTGGGCCGCTACCGTGAGCTGGGTGGACGACAGGTAGGCATAGCCCAGCGCCAGAATGCCGGGTTTCAGAAAAAAGTTATTCGCCTCTGAATCGGCGTAGCCAAGTTGCTTGAGTGTGTACAGGCAGCGTCGAACTGCGGCGCGCGGGATACCGGTTTTCAGACTGAGTTGTGCGATGGTCATGGCGCGCCGGTGATCACTGAAGGCTTTGATGACGGCCAGTCCGCGCGCCAGCGAGGTCATGAAACTGGGGTCGGTGAGCGCGTTGATTTGCTCTGCAATCGTCGGCGCTTTGGTGTTTGTTTGGTTGTTTGTGTCCGCACCTGGCTCGGTGCAGGTGTCGACATTCACGTCGAGGCTTGCAGCAGGTAGGGCTTGATTTTTTCCCTCGCTCATGCCGGTTTTGATGGTCTTGGCGGTGGCCTCAGTTTTTAATGAGGCTGGCGTGGCGGCTGATAATTTGCCTGGGTTCGATTTACGCTGCTCGTCGTCGGTGGTACTGGCAAGGTTGTGCATGGCAAGCTACTTGGCGAAAGTGATCGTTGAGGTGGGAACATGCCGCGCAGTGCGCCGGGTTCGGCAGACCTGCTGAAAAGGCATTGCTCAACCGTAACGTAGATCAATAGCTTTCTGATAATCCTTTGCGCCGATCACGTATGGTCCGATTTCCTTTGAGAAGGAATGCGCCTATTTGTGGCGTCGTTCTGACACATCAGCGACAATTCAAGCCATACCGATAACAAAACGCGTCTTGCCGCTGATCGCCTTATGCCCGCCCCGATAACCTATCGCCGCCCACCGCCGGGCAGTCATTCAGATTATCTTTACCCCGATTACGCATCGACCGTCACGCGTGCGCCCAGCCAACCGTTAGTGCTATTGCCGCAAACGCTGTCGGAAACGACGGGCCCGGTGTTTGGTCATGAGCGAGTCAGCGCGGCTGATGCCGATCTCACGCGCCAGCATCAAGGTGAGCCGCTTGGTGAGCGCATCCTGGTGTGCGGTCGTGTGATGGACGAAGACGGCCGCGCTGTGCCGAATACCCTGATCGAGGTGTGGCAAGCCAATGCTGCAGGGCGTTACCGGCATCAACGCGATCAGCATGATGCACCGTTGGACCCGAACTTCACCGGTACTGGTCGAACGCTTACTGATGACAATGGTTTTTATCGATTGGTGACGATACGTCCGGGCGCTTACCCGTGGCGCAACCATCCCAATGCCTGGCGCCCCGCGCATATTCATTTCTCTTTGTTTGGCAACGCATTCGCAACGCGGCTGGTCACGCAAATGTATTTTCCCGGCGACCCGTTGTTGGCGTTCGACCCAATCTACAACAGCGTGCCAGCGGGTGCGCG
>JBJTXC010000076.1:0-4274 GCA_046082065.1 Burkholderiaceae bacterium | reverse complement strand
CATGCACATTAGCCTCTAGCTGCAACAGCTTGCTGAAGGCCGCCGATAGCGTGCTACCGCTGCCGGTGGTGTATGCCTGCAGCTGGCCTATTGTGGACGCATCGCGCAGCAAGTCGTGCTGCTCGAGCACTCGCCGCAGCTGCCGTGCCACCGGCTCACCGGTATCCACAATACGCACATCCGGCCCCGCCGCCTCGCGTATCAACGCCTCAACAAACGGGTAGTGTGTGCAGCCCAGCACCAATGTATCGGCTTGCTGGGTCATGAGTGGTGCCACATACTGCGTCACCAGTTGCCGTGTCTCGCGCGAGGAAAGTTCACCTTTCTCTATTTGATGCGCCAAGCCATTGCACGCTTGCAGCAAGAAATTTACACCAGCATCTTGTGCGACCTGCGCTTGCAGCTTGAGAAATTTTTCACTCGCTAGTGTGCTCGCAGTCGCGAGCACACCGACGGTGCCACTGCGCGTCAACGCTGCTGCCGGTTTCAAGCCGGGTTCAACACCCACAACCGGCAAGTCGGGGTAACGCGCGCGCAAGCCTGCAATCGCAGCCGCCGTCGCAGTGTTACAGGCAACCACCAATGCTTTGATATTTTGTGTCAGTAAAAACGCAGCAATCGATACGGTACGTTCGACAATCACTGCTTCGGGTTTTTCACCATAGGGCGCAAAACCCGAGTCCGCAAAGTACAGTAGTGATTCATTCGGTAGCAGGGCATGTACATGCCGTAACACTGACAAGCCACCAATGCCGGAGTCAAACACTCCAACCGGCGACTTGCGATTTAAATACATCAAACGATCAGCCTACTGTGACTGGAATGCCGGCAAAGTTGCCGGTCGCGATGCGCTCCTGCCATTCTTTCGGACCGCTTTGGTGTACCGAGTGGCCTTCTGCGTCAACGGCCACTGTCACTGGCATATCTTTCACTTCAAACTCGTAGATTGCTTCCATACCCAGATCTGCAAAGCCCACCACCTTGGCTGATTTAATCGCTTTCGATACCAGATAGGCCGCACCACCCACTGCCATCAGGTAGGCTGAACGATGCTTGCGAATCGATTCAATCGCCACTGGCCCACGCTCTGCTTTACCCACCATCGCAATCAATCCGGTTTGCTCCAGCATCATGTCAGTAAACTTGTCCATGCGCGTCGCAGTGGTCGGGCCGGCCGGGCCCACCACTTCATCACGTACCGGGTCCACCGGACCAACGTAATAAATTACGCGGTTTTTAAAATCAACTGGCAGTGCTTCACCTTTGGCCAGCATGTCTTGAATACGCTTATGCGCGGCATCACGGCCGGTCAGCATCTTGCCATTCAGTAGCAGGGTTTGGCCCGGCTTCCATGATGCAACCTCTGCGGCAGTCAGTGTATCCAGATTCACCCGCTGCGATTTTTGTGTATCGGGCATCCAATGTACTTGTGGCCATTCAGAGAGCGAGGGCGGCTCAATATATGCGGGGCCTGAACCATCGAGCGTGAAGTGCGCATGTCGAGTGGCCGCACAATTAGGAATCATCGCCACCGGCTTCGATGCAGCATGCGTTGGATACATACTGATTTTTACATCCAGTACGGTAGTCAAGCCTCCCAAACCTTGTGCGCCAATACCGAGTGCATTTACTTTTTCATATAACTCGATTCGCAATTCTTCCAATTTGTTTTGCGGGCCACGCTGCTGCAGCTCGTACATATCGATGTCATCCATCAGCGACTGCTTTGCCAGCAGCATCGCGCGCTCGGCGGTACCGCCTATGCCTATACCGAGCATACCCGGCGGACACCAACCCGCACCCATCGTCGGTACGGTTTTGAGTACCCAATCGACCAAGGAGTCAGAGGGGTTAAGCATCACAAACTTGCTCTTGTTTTCCGAGCCACCACCTTTGGCAGCGACTTGCACCTCTACGGTATCGCCTGGCACCAGTGTCATGTGGACGACTGCGGGTGTATTGTCTTTGGTGTTCTTGCGATCAAACTGTGGGTCTGCAACGACCGAGGCGCGCAACTTGTTGTCCGGATTGTTATAGCCACGTCGTACGCCCTCATTAATCGCATCTTCAATCGATCCGGCAAAACCTTCAAATCGCACATTCATACCAATTTGAAGAAATACATTCACGATGCCAGTGTCCTGACAGATCGGACGCTTGCCCTCGGCGCACATCCGCGAGTTGGTCAGAATCTGCGCAATCGCATCTTTCGCCGCCGGGCTTTTCTCGCGCTCGTAGGCGCGCGCCAAGTGGTGGAGATAATCCAGCGGATGGTAGTAGCTGATGAACTGCAGGGCAGCAGCCACCGACTCGATCAAATCGTCTTGGTGAATGGTGGTCATGGGGCATCGATGAGGTTAAAAAATTCAGAACGATCCGCGCCAGTTATGCGTATGAAATTGACAAGAGGCATGGTCAGGTCGCGGGCCGGGCTAGGTTCAAGCGTCATGGCGGCTTGGGGTGATTGCGGGGGTTCGACTCGCGCTGATCTGACTTGTTCAGCCGGTATCGTGCAATGCGGCATTTTACACGCCACGATATGCCCAACTGTCTTGCTCAAGTATGTAGTCCCCAAATACGCAGGGGTGTAAGGGTGAAGTAAGTGAGCGGACTTATCTTCGCACCAAAATAGACACGCTAGTCGGAGACACCATGTCAGAGATCGAGTCCCTGATGCACGAGCATCGGGTCTTTCCACCCTCGGATGCAATGGTCAAAAACGCCGCCATTGCCGGAATGGAGGCTTACCTCGCGCTGTGCCGAGAGGCCGAGCAAGACTACGAAGGTTTCTGGCGACGACTAGCCAACGAGCATTTGCACTGGCAAAAGCCCTTCACCCGCGTACTCGACGAATCGCAGGCGCCGTTCTACAAATGGTTTGACGATGGCGAGCTGAACGTCTCGCACAACTGCCTCGACCGCAACCTCAGTAACGGTAATGCAGACAAGACCGCCATTATTTTTGAGGCGGATGACGGCACCGTCAGTCAGTACACCTACCGGCAGTTGCACGCCAGGGTGTGCCAGCTCGCTAATGGTTTGAAGTCGCTTGGCATCAAGCAAGGCGATCGCGTGATCATTTATATGCCGATGTCGGTGGAGGGCATCGCCGCCATGCAAGCCTGTGCACGCATCGGTGCCACGCACTCCGTGGTGTTTGGTGGCTTCTCGGCCAAGTCACTGCAAGAGCGAATTATTGATGCGGGTGCAGTCGCAGTGATTACTGCTGACGAGCAGCTGCGTGGTGGTAAACAGCTTCCGCTGAAATCTATCGTTGATGAAGCAATCGGCATGGGTGGTTGCGAACACATCAAGAATGTCGTGATCTATCAGCGCACCAAGGGCAACATCAACGTTGTTGCGGGTCGTGATCGTTGGCTGCACGAGCTGACTGAAGGGCAGGCCAGCGAATGCGAACCGGCTTGGGTTGGCGCTGAGCATCCGCTATTTATTTTGTATACCTCAGGCTCGACCGGCAAACCAAAAGGTGTGCAGCACGCATCCGGTGGTTATTTGCTGTGGGCACTGCTGACCATGAAGTGGGCATTCGACCTCAAAGCGAATGATATTTTTTGGTGTACGGCAGATATTGGCTGGGTGACCGGCCACACTTACATTGCGTATGGCCCGCTAGCGGCAGGTGCGACGCAAATCGTATTTGAAGGCGTGCCCACTTATCCGAATGCGGGTCGTTTCTGGGAAATGATTCAGCGCCACAAAGCCACGATTTTTTACACTGCGCCAACGGCGATTCGCTCGTTGATTAAGGCGTCTGAAGCGGATGAGGCGGTCCATCCAAAGCGTTACGACCTTGGTTCATTGCGCTTGCTTGGGTCGGTCGGTGAGCCTATCAATCCCGAGGCATGGATGTGGTACCACCGAAACGTCGGCAATGAGCAATGCCCGATCGTTGATACCTTTTGGCAGACCGAAACCGGTGGTCACATGATCACGCCACTACCCGGCGCGACGCCGTTGGTACCAGGATCATGCACGCTGCCGCTACCCGGTATTCAAGCCGCCATCGTTGACGAAGCCGGTAACGATATGCCGAACGGACACGGTGGCATTCTGGTGGTGAAACGTCCTTGGCCTTCAATGATCCGCACCATTTGGAATGACCCTGAGCGCTTTAAGACCAGCTATTTCCCTGCTGAACTAGGCGGTAATTTGTATCTGGCGGGCGATGGTGCGATTCGTGACGCAAAAAATGGTTACTTCACCATCACTGGCCGTATCGATGATGTGTTGAATGTTTCTGGTCACCGCATGGG
>JBJTXC010000075.1:0-3620 GCA_046082065.1 Burkholderiaceae bacterium | reverse complement strand
CGCTCGCCGGGAATCAGCAGAGGAATGCCGGGTGGGTAGGGCGTCACTAGCATCGCCGTTACCCGACCCTCCAGATCATCAATCGGCACGCGATCAATCTCGCGGTGAGCCATTTTGGCAAAGGCATCCGACGGTTTCATCGCAGGCTGCATATCGGACAGGTACATCTCGGTGGTCAGGCGAGCAATGTCGTGTTGCTTGTACATGTCATGGATTTTTTGGCATAGATCGCGCAAGCCCACCCGCTCATACATGGGATTGGCTGCTGCAAATTTCGGCAAGATGCGCCACATCGGCTGGTTTTTGTCGTAATCATCCTTGAACTGCTGTAGCGCGGTCAGCAGCGTGTTCCAACGGCCTTTGGTAATACCAATGGTGAACATGATGAAGAATGAATACAGCCCCGCCTTTTCGACAATCACGCCATGTTCTGCCAGATACTTGGTGACGATTGAGGCCGGAATACCGGTCGTTCCGAATTGACCGTCGATCGACAAGCCCGGTGTCACGATCGTCGCCTTGATCGGATCCAGCATATTGAAGCCGGGCTCGATTTTGCCGAAGCCATGCCAGTCATGGCGATTGTCGATCATCCAGTCGTCTTGCGAGCCGATGCCTTCGTCCGAGAATTTTTCAGGGCCCCAAACTTGGAACCACCAATCTTGACCCCATTCCTCATCGACCTTTTTCATGGCACGACGAAAATCCAGCGCTTCGAGGATACTTTCTTCTACTAGGGCAGTGCCGCCGGGCGGCTCCATCATGGCGGCCGCGATATCACATGACGCGATGATGGCGTACTGCGGCGAGGTAGAGATATGCATCAGATACGCTTCATTGAAGCTATTTCTATCCAGCTGAACTGTTTCAGATTCCTGTACCAGAATCTGTGAAGCCTGCGAAAAACCCGCCAACAACTTGTGCGTTGATTGCGTCGAGAAAATCAATGATTTTTGTGCGCGCGGTCGGTCTTTACCAATCGCATGCATATCTTTGTAAAAGTCATGAAAGCTGGCATGCGGTAGCCAGGCTTCATCAAAGTGTAGCGAGTCAATTTCACCATCGAGCATTTGCTTGATGGTCTCCACGTTATAAATCACACCATCATAGGTCGATTGCGTGATTGTAAGAATGCGCGGCTTTTTATTTTCGGCTTCACGTGCGAAGGGGTTAGCGTCGATTTTTTTCATGATATTTTCCATCGTGAACTCTTCACGTGGAATTGGACCAATGATGCCTAGATGATTACGCGTCGGCATCAGGAACACCGGAATCGCACCGGTCATGATGATGGAGTGCAGTACCGATTTATGGCAGTTACGATCGACCACCACAATATCACCCGGCGCGACAGTCGAGTGCCACACCATTTTGTTTGAGGTGGAGGTACCGTTGGTGACAAAGAAGCAATGATCCGCATTGAAAATACGGGCCGCATTACGTTCCGATGCGGCGACTGGTCCGGTGTGATCGAGCAGCTGACCAAGTTCTTCTACCGCGTTGCAGACATCGGCACGCAACATGTTCTCGCCAAAGAACTGGTGAAACATCTGACCGATCGGTGATTTCAGAAACGCCACACCACCGGAGTGCCCGGGGCAGTGCCATGAGTATGAGCCATCTTGCGCGTAGTGCACCATGGCACGAAAAAACGGTGGTGCCAAACCATCGAGGTAAGAGCGCGCTTCACGAAGAATATGCCGCGCGACGAACTCCGGCGTATCTTCAAACATGTGAATGAAGCCATGCAGTTCACGCAGAATATCGTTAGGAATATGTCGAGAAGTACGTGTTTCACCGTAAAGATAAATCGGAATATCGGCGTTCTTGTAACGAATCTCTTCAACGAATGCACGCAGCGATTTGAGCGCATCTTCAGTTTCCTCTGGCGAGCCACCGCCGAACTCTTCATCATCAATCGAAAGAATGAAGGCTGAGGCGCGAGATTGCTGCTGCGCGAACTGAGATAGATCGACATAGCTGGTGACACCGAGAACTTCCATGCCTTCGGTCTCAAGCGCATTCGCGAGCGCACGGATACCCAGGCCAGAGGTGTTTTCGGAGCGGAAATCTTCGTCGATGATGACGATGGGGAAGCGAAACTTCATGCGGTTCTCCCGGTGGCGGAGCGTCTCGCTGGGGTAGCTGGCGAGGGGTCAAAAAAACGAAAGCGGGATTGTCTCAGATATGTGCCGGCGGTGGTAAAAAGCCGCGGTGTAACAGACGGTCCCGCCTGCGCTTCATCAGCAGGGCTGAATCAACGGCGTCGGTACATGACAAAAGAATAATCCCAGCCATTGCTCTCTGAGTGGTGGGTTTCGCGCGACTCGGTATGCCATGCTGCCGGGTCAATCGACGGGAAGAACGCATCGCAGGCAAATTCAGCATTGATCTCGGTCACGATCAGCCGATCTGCCAGGGTGATGGCCTCGCGATAGATCTGCGCACCACCGATGATAAAGACCTCACCTTCGCCGGCGACATGAATCGCTTGTTGCAGCGACACAGCGCGCTCGACACCCTCGTGTCTCCAAGCGTCATTGCGGGTCACTACGATGTTGCGACGGTTGGGTAGTGGCCGGCCTATCGCATCAAAAGTTTTACGACCCATGATGATGGCGTGGCCTGAAGTGATGCGCTTGAAGAAGGCCAGGTCTTCCGGCAAACGCCAAGGCAGCGTGTTATTGATACCGATACCGTGTTGACGATCGACAGCGACGATCAGTGATAGCGTGACACCCATACTGATTACACCGCAACCGGTGCCTTGATCGCGGGATGAGATTGGTAACCCGCTACCTCAATATCTTCGTAGCGATAATCGAAAATACTCGCTGGCTTGCGCTTGAGCTGAAGCTTGGGCAGCGGTAGGGGTTGGCGCGATAGCTGTTCATTCACTTGCTCGAAGTGATTGACATAGATATGGCAGTCACCACCGGTCCAGATGAAGTCACCGACATCCAGCCCGGTTTGCTCAGCCACCATATGGGTCAGCAATGCATACGATGCGATGTTGAAGGGCACGCCCAGGAAGATGTCCGCACTGCGCTGGTAAAGCTGGCATGAGAGCTTGCCATCGGCTACATAAAACTGAAAGAAAGCATGGCAAGGCGGCAGCTTCATGCGCGGGATATCCGATACATTCCAAGCCGAGACAATCAAGCGTCGTGAATCCGGATTGGCTTTGATCTGCTGTATCAGCTGAGCGATCTGATCAATATGCTCACCATTCGGTGCAGGCCACGACCGCCACTGATAGCCATAGATCGGACCGAGATCGCCGTTGTCATCGGCCCATTCATCCCAGATCGTGACACCGTTTTCTTTCAAATAACCGATGTTGGTCGAGCCTTGTAAAAACCAGATCAGCTCATGAATAATCGACTTCAGATGTAGCTTCTTGGTGGTCACCATCGGGAAGCCTTCTTGCAGATCGAAACGCATCTGATAACCAAATACCGAACGCGTACCGGTACCGGTACGATCGGTTTTATTGGTGCCATGAGCGAGTACATGGCGCATGAAGTCGAGGTATTGATGCATGATCAGTAGAAAAGTAGTACGAACCTATCGCGCTAGATCAATGGCAGGGCGGAAGCACAGAAGACAGTACAAGACAT
>JBJTXC010000074.1:0-5242 GCA_046082065.1 Burkholderiaceae bacterium | reverse complement strand
TCGGGTTGGAATTCGACCATTCACAATATTCACTGCCCCACCAATCGCGCCCGAGCCGTAGAGTAAGGTGGCAGGGCCGCGCAGAATCTCGATTTGCTGCGCACTGAGCGAGCTCGCGCCGACAGCATGGTCGTTGGAGATGGCCGATAAATCGCCATTACTCATACCGTTTTGCAGAATTTTTACGCGCGGCCCTTCCAGTCCGCGAATAATCGGTCTCGACGAGCCCGTGCTGAAACCAGAGGAATGAATGCCCGGCTCTTGCATCAAGGTGTCGCCGAGCGAGCCACCGATTTTGTCGCGTAACGCGTCGCCCGACAGCACGCGGGCGGGTGACAGGATGGTGGCATTTTCCTGTGAGCCGAACGGATCAGCGGTGACCACCACCGGCGCAAGAGACTTATCGGTTGATTGGGCGTGGCTGACCATACTCAGGCCAGCGAGTGCGCACGACACGGCGTGCGCCATAACAGCACGTTGAAATTTCATGAGCTTCTCCACTAACAGCGGTGTCGCCGCTCGCAATCAATGCAGAGCGGAGCCTGATACTCGTGTCAGGCGGACTGTGGCGGTGCTCGGGAATTGAAGTGGCGGGTGGTAAGACGGGCGACGCCGTCAGGTATGGGCAGCTTGACAGCAGCGCTGCCGCGAATCGCAGGTAGCACCAGCAAGCCACTGCTGTGCAGGCTCGCGCCGAGTGTCGCGGCATCGAACGCAGCGCATTGGCTGGCCGACTTGCTGTGCTCTATCGGCTCCCAGCCGGCGACGGATGCCGCTTGCGTGCCGCCAACGCCACTGTGAGCAATCGCGTGCGACAGCCCAACCCACTGCGAGAGCAGCAGGCTGAATACCAGCAACACGCCGATCAAGGCGCGGTACCGGTTGCGATGCATACGCTGAGTATTCATGAACAAAACTTGGCGGTGCCTGAACTGAAACCGGCGCTAATGCTAGCGCAAATCAACTGCGACCATACTTACGGGAAACCACTCGGGCTGCCACGACGGGCCGTACCATCAAAACCGATCAGTCGCCGTAGAGTTTCTGCTTGATCTCGCGGCGCTGCTGCGCTTCCAACGACAGTGTGGCAGTCGGTCGCGCCAGCAGACGCGGTATGCCGATAGGCTCGCCCGTTTCTTCGCACCAGCCATAATCCCCTGAGTCAATCGCGGCGATCGATTGCTGAACTTTCTTCAGCAGTTTGCGCTCACGATCGCGCGTACGTAATTCAAGCGCATGCTCTTCTTCAATGGTGGCGCGGTCTGCCGGGTCGGGCACCAATACAGTTTCACGCAAGTGCTCGGTGGTCTCGTCGGCATTTTTCAGCAGGTCTTTCTCCAACTGCTGCAAACGCGCTTTAAAGAATGCGAGCTGCGCCGGATTCATGTAGTCCTTCTCACTCATTTTCAGAATGTCTTCTTCAGTGAGCGGGGCGCCGTTTGTTGGTTTTGGGGTTTTGGTTGTAGTGGCCACGTCGCTTGCTTTCATTACTTCGAGTCGGTGAATTCTACCCACAGACTTGCGACCAACTTTGCTGGTGCACAGTGCAGTCGGGCTTTGGTTTCGCCGCCTGGATCATGTCTCCGTGACGGGCGGGTCGAAATCGGCGGCTATTGTAATCACTTTGTTGTCTAGCGCCACAAGCTTTCGGCTATTTTTAACCAGTTTCGTGCAAGGAATCAGCCGTCGAGAGGAAAAAGGTTTTCAAACTTGTACCGAGCATCAAGCGAGGCACTGCGACAAACCCTGAGTGAACACTTCTTTCGGCAGGTTTTGTCCGATAAAGACAATTTTGCTACCTCGTTGCTCCCCGTCTGCCCAAGGCGAGCCAAGATCGCTACCCATGGTTTGGTGGACGCCCTGAAAAATCACTTTGCGCGTTGCACCATTCAGCCACAGCACACCTTTGTAGCGCAGCATGCGGGGGCCGTAGGTTTGTACCAGGCCACCAATGAATTCCTCCAAACGGGCGGGATCGAACGGACGATCACTCCGAAATACAAAGGCCGCGATGTCATCGGTATGACTGCCATGCGCATGGCCATGGCCGTGTTCATGATGGCTGTGTTCATGATGGTGGTGATCATGGTCATGCGCACAATGATCGTCACAGTCGTGGTGATGTTCTTCTGCCTTGAGAAAATCCGGATCAATCTCGAGTTTTTCATTCAGATTGAAGCCGCGAATATCCAGAATTTCACTGATGGGCGCTTGACCAAACTCCGAGCGCATGATGGGTGCGCGAGGATTGATACGCTTCAGTCGTGTTTCAAGTGCGGTGATTGATTCATGCGACACCAGATCAGTTTTTGAAAGCAGCACCCGATCCGCAAAACCAATTTGACGTTGTGCTTCTTCAAACCGATCAAGCTGCTGCATGGCATGGCTAGCGTCTACGACGGTGATGACGCCATCGAGTAAATAGGAAACACCAATTTCCTCGTCCATGAAAAAAGTTTGCGCAACCGGGCCGGGGTTAGCCAGGCCGGTGGTTTCGATCACCACACGATCAAACTGCAATTCACCGTTGCGACGTTTTTGTGCCAACTGGCCTAGTCCGGCAATCAGATCGCCACGCACTGTGCAACAGATACAGCCGTTACTCATTTCGACGATTTGTTCTTGGCTATCTTGAACCAGAATTTCATTGTCGATATTCTCTTCGCCGAATTCATTTTCGATGACCGCGATCTTCATCCCGTGCGGCTCGCGCAAAATTCGGTTCAGCAAGGTCGTTTTGCCGGCGCCTAGAAAACCAGTCAGAATCGTAGCGGGTATCAGTGCCATAGAAGTCTAGGAAAATAATCTAAAAATAAACTGCAACGCAAACTATAGTTATTTTTAAGTGCCCCAAGCTTGATTGCTTGATTGCTTGATTGCTTGAGCGAGCGTCGCCGCAGGTCGCTTGCTTCAATCAAGCCTCATTTTGTTTCTTCGCGCGCGGATGGGCTGCATCATAGACTTGCGCTAGCCGCTGGAAGTCGAGCGAAGTATAGACCTGAGTTGACGCGATTGATGCATGCCCCAGCATTTCCTGCACCGCGCGCAGGTCGCCTGACGACTGCAACACATGTGACGCAAATGAATGACGCAGCATGTGGGGGTGTACATCGGCGGGCATGCCCAGCAATTGCGCGTGGGCCTTGATACGTCGCTGCACTTCACGCGCCGATATGCGACGTCCGCGCACTGACAAGAACAGCGCATGGGCATCATCGTCACTCACAAACTGCGTGATCTGCGATCTCGCTGCGAGCCATGCGCGTAGCGCAGTCATGGCAGCGGCACCGATAGGTATGCTGCGACGCTTGCTGCCTTTACCCGTCACCGTCAATTCTGCAGCGTCCAGATCCAGCCAGCTGAGTGATTCATAGGTTGAGTTTTTTACGTGGCGCAGATCAAGACTGGTTAATTCCGCGACCCGCAAGCCGCTGGAGTAAAGCAGCTCGAACATCGCTTTGCTGCATACAGCGCGAGTCACCGATGCCTCGTCGCCGGTCGCCTCGGATGACACCAAGCGAACAGCATCGTCTACGCCGAGCGCTTTCGGTAGCGGCTTGCTGCGTTTGGGGGCGCGCACGCCATCGACGGGGTTCGCTAACACCGGCTGGTGTAGTGCAAGCCAGGCAAACATGCCGCGCCATGCAGACAACTTGCGTGCAATCGAACTGGGTGACAAGCCGCGTGCATGCAGTTGGCTGGTGCAGCGTCGAATATCTGGCTGCGTTAATCCGGCGAGGGCTCTGCCCGGCACATGCTGCTCGATCAAAGCGTTCAGCTGCTCCAGATCGCGCCGGTAGTTATCCAGTGTGTGCGACGACAGTTTGCGTTGTGTTTGCAGGTACGCCAAATAGCCGGCTATCTCTCTGGCGGCGCTGGCCATGCTTTTGGCTTTAGTCGAGCAAGGGCTGTAGCCGCGCGCTGGCAATTTCGCCGATACGGGCCAGTATGTCGGTCGCCAGGTCAGCCGCGAACCGCTGTGGGTCAGGCGAACCTAGCACCATCAAGCCAAAGCTCTCATCTGCGCCTGCAGCACGCAGCGGTACCAAGGCGACTGATTGCATATGTGCTGCATCATCAAGCCATAGCGTTCCGGGCTGACCCGCGGCAGCGCCGCAGACGGGTGCCTTGTGCGCGTCTGCGAAGGCGCGCGCATCTTGATCATCCGAGACAAAGTCTTGTTCGGCAAACTCAGCAGCGGTATGCCACAGCCGTACGGTCGCCTGAGGTACATCGAAGCAAGTGCGGGTTGCTTCGCCCAGTGCTGCGGGCAGATCCGACGGCTGGGTTTGAGCTAATAGCTGCAATGTCCATTGATGCAGGTTAGCCATGATCACCTCATTACCGCTGGCGTTGCGCATGAAGGCTGCCAGTTTGAGCTCGAGTTGCCTGATTTTGTCGCGCAAAATCTCGACTTGCCGCTCTTGCAGCGACACGGTTCGTCCGCCGAGTGCGGTAGTCAGCCTGAGCCCGGCCGCGATATCAGGGTAATGATCGAAAAAATCCTGATGCTGTTGCAGATAACTCGCAACCATGTCGGCATCGGGCTGTTGGCTCATGGGCGTCGTTGGTTTAAATGAGGTGGATGGTGTTGGCGATGTCAGCGCGCTATTGTCATAGCCCAAGCTGCAGCCGATCCGGATTTTACCTGCACCAATCGCATCGTAGACAAACAAAAAAACGGCACCCGAAGGTGCCGTGAAGAGAGGAGATTACATTCGCAGAAGACTCTGCAGGCTGAAACCAAACCAGCCTATCCATTACCGACCGCCTAGGTCGGCGATGAATTCTGTGCGAGCTGAGGTGCTCGCGATTGATCAGAACACGTGACGAACACCCAGGTTGAATGCTTTATTGCTGGTGCCGTTTTCCGAGTTGTTGCCGACGGTGTAGGTAGCGTTGCCATCGTTGCTGATATGGCCATAAGCAGCATACAAATTGGTGCGCTTGGATAGGCTGTAGGTATAACCAAGGCCCCACTGATCAGCATCATTACCTGCATTGGTACCGCGACCATTAGCACGGATAAACGATGCGATGAATTTATGTGCACCAACCGGCACGGTCGCGCCGAGCAAGTAGTTGCGGCTCTTGCCCTGGCCAATCCAGTCATTGTCAGCGTAGGCTGCAAACACTTTAGCTACTTCAAAGTCGTAGTTCGCGGCGAGCATGGTGCTGCTCAGATTGGCGGTATCCGTCGCATTGTTTTTTTCGTAGTACGCCAGGCGCACATTCAATGGCT
>JBJTXC010000073.1:0-4770 GCA_046082065.1 Burkholderiaceae bacterium | reverse complement strand
GGATGAGAAGCAGCTGCGCGAGCTGCATATCCGTTTGCGTGCGACAGAGCCGGCGGTCAAGAGTTGAGTTCGGCGGGGCACGTCCGCTTGGCGCCATCGCCTTCCTCAATTCGCCGACGCTGAGCGCGCCTTGATCCGCGCGGCGAACTAGACTCAAAGCGGGGATAATCAGGGCATGCCTGTCTACAAAATCCCCGAATCCGTTCTTGTGGTCATTCACAGCATTGACCTGCAAGTACTGCTGATCGAGCGCGCCGACAAGCCGGGGTTTTGGCAGTCGGTCACCGGTTCGAAAGATGCACTCGACGAGCCTTTGCAGGTGACTGCCGTTCGCGAAGTTTTCGAAGAAACAGGCATCACGATTGGTGCTGATCAGGTACCACTGACTAGTCTGCGCGACTGGCAACTCTCAAATGTTTACACCATCTACACCACGTGGCGGCATCGCTATGCACCGGGCGTGACGCAGAACACCGAGCATGTATTCGGCTTGTGCGTGCCGCGCGATATCAGCATCATGCTGGCGCCACGCGAGCACTTGCAATATTGCTGGATGCCTTGGCGTGAGGCGGCCGACCGCTGTTTCTCACCCTCCAACGCTGAAGCGATTTTGCAATTGCCGCGCTATGCCAACGAGTATTAATTGATGAAGCTGCGCATTGCGACCTGGAACATTCACAAGGGGGTGAGTGCGCTCGGCCGTCGCCCTCGCGTCCATGGCATCAAGCAAGCACTATCGGCCATCGGCGCCGATATCGTGTTTTTACAAGAGGTACAAGGCAGGCATGATCTGCTGGCGATCAAGCATGCCAGCTGGCCTTCGCAGAGTCAGCATGAATTTCTCGCCAGTGACACGCAGCACAGTGCATACGGAAAAAATGCTGTTTACGACCACGGGCATCACGGCAATGCTTTGATCTCGAGCTTTCCGATTGCCACGGTGCGTAACCATGATGTATCTGATCACGCGTTTGAATCGCGCGGCATTTTGCATTGCGTTGTCACGATCGACAGCTATTTGATTCACTGCTACGTCGTTCACCTCGGCTTATTCGCAGGTGGTCGATCGCGTCAGACTGAAGCGCTGATTCAAGCGGTGATGAGCAGCGCGCCACCGGATGCCCCACTGCTGATCGCGGGCGATTTTAATGACTGGACCAACGCCCTATCTGACATGTTGCGCGATCGTCTGGGTGTGAGTGAGGTATTCGATCGACAGCTCAGCACGTCGCGCTTCGGTAGTTATTTGCGTCGATTGGCCAGACGCGGGCCACGCAAGGCGCCGGCGCGTACCTTTCCGGCAGCGATGCCGATGTTAAAGCTCGACCGCATCTATGTACGTGGCTTCGACGTGATTGATGCCAAGGTATTACATGGTGCGAGTTGGGCGCGATTATCCGACCACGCGCCCATCATTACCGAGCTTGTCTTGCACATGCCGACTCATCAGCAGAGCATCGATGTGCTGCATGAGGTTGCCCATGCGGGCAGCTAGCTACAGCCACGGTAATCAACTCTCGCTGCTGCACCGAGGCGAGCAGTTTTTTCCTGCGTTGATCAGCGCGTGCGAAACCGCCCAAGATACGATTTACATCGAGACATATATCTTCGCGCTAGATGCCACCGGGTTGCGGGTGAGAGCCGCACTCATTGATGCGGCGCGACGTGGGGTGGCGGTGCAGCTGGTGGTGGATTGGCTCGGTACCGGTGATGAAACGATTACCCAATTACGTGCAGCACTGGAACCAGCGGGTGTTCAAATCCTTGCTTTCAACCCGTGGTTTGAGCGGGGTATCACACGCATGCACCGCAAGATTGCGGTGATTGATCAGCGCATCGCGTTTTTGGGCGGTTTGAATATTAATGACGATTTGCTTGCCGATGATGGTAGCGCGCAGCCCTTGCCTGCGCCGCGTTGGGATTTTGCGGTGAGTGTGAGCGGCCCGTTGGTACAAACCATACACAGCGAAGTACTGGCGCAGTGGGCTCGTCTGGGGTCCTTACCCCTGACGACGCGGCTCAGACGTTTTCGTGCCTATGTCAGTCATCGGCAGCCCTTGCGCGCACTACACGTGGCTGAAGCGGCTTTTGTGGTGCGTGACAATCTTCGCAATCGCAAGGCGATACAGCGCGCGCTGCTGCAAGCGCTGGGCCGCGCGCGTCACAGTGCCTTACTCGTCACGCCTTACTTTGCGCCCGGTCGCAAGCTACGCAAAGCCATGGTACATGCAGCGCAACGCGGCATCGAGGTGGTACTGCTGATTGGTGTTGGTCAGTTCATGATGCAAGACGCTGTTGCTCAGTCTTTCTACCCAAAGCTGGTGCGTGCCGGCGTGACGATTGTTGAGTATCGTCGTACCCAATTGCACGGCAAGCTCGCGGTGATTGATGGTGAATGGGCGACGGTCGGGTCGAGCAACTTTGATGGCCTCTCACTGTTCGTCAACCATGAGGCGAATATTGTGGTGCGAGACACGGCATTCGCCGCCGACTTGCAACGCATGATTCGAGCCGCAGTCGACGAGGGTGTCGTGATCACGCCAGCTGATGTGATGCGGCTATCGCTACCACGGCGGCTATGGAATCGCTTTGCCTATGGCCTGTACCGCATGGTGCTGCAAGTGCTGACGCTGGGCAGCTATACCCGTTAAAGTTCGGCGCTGGTCAATTGAATACAATGCCACTTATTCAACCTTAGTTTCAGGAGACCCCCATGCCCAGCTACCATCCGCCATTGCGCGATATGCAGTTTGTACTGCATGAGTTGCTGCAGGTTAAGAACGCATTGGCAGATCTGCCCGCGCACGCCGAGCTGGATGTCGAGACCATCAATCAGGTACTGGAAGAGGGCGGCAAATTTACCGCCGAGGTGTTATTCCCGTTGAACCATGCCGGCGATCGCGAGGGTTGCCACTTTGATGCTGCGAGCCGCAGCGTCACCACGCCCAAGGGTTTTAAAGAAGCCTACAAGCAGTATGTCGATGCGGGCTGGCCATCACTTGCCTGCGACCCAGAGTTCGGCGGGCAAGGCTTGCCGATCACGCTCAACAATGCGTTCTACGAGATGTTGAATTCGTCCAACCAAGCCTGGACCATGTACCCCGGCTTGTCGCATGGTGCGTACGAGTGCCTGTACGCGCATGGCACGCCGGCGCAGAAAGCGCTGTACCTGCCCAAGCTGGTATCCGGTGAGTGGACCGGCACCATGTGTCTGACCGAGCCGCACTGCGGCACCGACCTTGGCATGTTGAAGAGCAAGGCCACACCGCAAGCAGATGGCAGCTATCGACTCTCAGGCAGCAAGATTTTCATTTCTGCCGGCGAGCATGATCTTGCAGCGAACATCGTGCATCTGGTATTGGCGCGCTTGCCCGATGCGCCCGTGGGCACTAAAGGGATATCGCTGTTCGTGGTACCGAAGTTTCTGCCCGATGCGAGCGGCGCACCCGGCGCGCGCAACCCGATTTTTTGTAGCGCGATCGAACACAAAATGGGCATACACGCCAACGCAACCTGCCAGATCAGTCTAGATGATGCAACGGGTTGGCTAGTTGGCGAACCGCATCGCGGTTTGAATGCAATGTTTGTGATGATGAATGCGGCACGCCTCGGTGTAGGCATGCAATCACTTGGTTTGACCGAGGTCGCGTATCAAAACGCGGTGGCCTATGCGCGCGACCGACTGCAAAGCCGCAGCCTGACCGGCCCCAAAGCTGCCGATAAACCGGCTGACCCCATCATCGTGCACCCGGATGTGCGTCGCATGCTGCTGACGGCGCGTGCATATGCCGAAGGTGGACGCGCGTTTACTGCGTACGTGGCCATGCTGATTGATCGTGAGCTGAGTCATCCCGACCCCGATGTTCGCAAAGAAGCAGCGGATGAGGTGTCACTGCTCACGCCTATCGTCAAGGCGTTTTTAACCGATAACGCATGGATCGCCTGCTCCGAAGCATTGCAGGTTTATGGTGGCCACGGCTATATCGCCGAGTGGGGTATGGAGCAGTATGTGCGTGATGCACGTATCAACATGATTTATGAGGGTACAAATACCATTCAGTCGCTTGATCTGCTTGGCCGCAAGGTGCTGATGGACAATGGCGCGAAGCTGCGCAAGTTTGGCGAGCAAATCAAGGCCTTCGTTGAGCAGCTCGGCACCGACGAGAACATGTCCGAATTCATTACGCCGCTAGCCGATATAGGCGATAAGGTGACCAAGCTCTCGATGGAAATCGGTATGAAGGCCTTCATGAATCGTGATGAGGTGGGCGGTGCTGCCGTGCCTTATCTCAGGGTGGTAGGTCACTTAGTATTCGCGTATTTCTTTGCGCGGATGGCGAAGATAGCGTTAGACAAGCAAAAAAGCGGTGATGACTTTTATAAAGCGAAGTTGGCGACTGCGCGCTTTTACTTCGCACGCTTATTGCCCGAGACGGCGATGCTGATTCGGCAGGCGAGATCGGGCGTCAAGAATTTGATGGAGATGGATGAGCGCTTGTTTTAATGTGTTTGAAAAATCCTGGATCCCGGCCTTCGCCGGGATGACGTTTTAATAGGCCTGGATCTCTGCATGATGGCTCAGGTGCTTTAGTGTTAATCAATGATGGCAACTATCAGGAGTTTTGTTTCGTGAGTCATTTCATCGTAAAGAAAGTCGCCGTACTCGGTGCGGGTGTGATGGGTGCGCAAATTGCCGCGCACTGCATCAACGCGCGTGTGCCGGTCATTCTTTTTGATTTGCCCGGTAAGGAAGGCCAGCCACGAAATGCA
>JBJTXC010000072.1:0-2450 GCA_046082065.1 Burkholderiaceae bacterium | reverse complement strand
CATGCCGCGTTCAAAATCTTCCGGAATCAGCGGGTAGTTGGCGGCCTTGATCCCGTATTGCATTGCCATGTACAGCGAGGTCGGGGTTTTACCGGAACGCGATACACCAACCAGAATTACATCAGCGGACGATAAATTTTTATGTGATTGGCCGTCGTCATGCGCCAGCGAGAAATTGATCGCTTCAATTCGGCTCTTGTAGTCGTGCGAACCCGCGATGTTGTGGCTGCGACCAATGGTATGGGTCGACACCGTGCCGAGTTCTTGCTCGAGTGGTTCAACGAAGGTTTGAATCAGATCCATATGCATGGCGTTTGCGCCGCGCACGATCGCCGATAGTTCGGCTTTCACCAACGTTGAAAATACAATCGGACGCCGGCCCTCGAGCTGCCCGGTATCGTTGATACGTTTGACAGCCTCGTGGGCTTTGTCGCGGGTATCGATGAAGGGCAAACGAATTTGTCGAAATCGCAGATCAAACTGCGTCAGCACCGAGTGCCCGAATGTTTCCGCAGTGATACCGGTACCGTCGGACACAAAAAACACGGTTCGATCAAACCCGGCAGTTCCGGGCGGTGTGTGGCTGTGCATGAGAATTTCTAAACAGTTAACGCAAAAATCAGCCCCACGCCGATCCGCGAGCGGTCCGGGCGGGTAAAATGCCGGGCAACCAACATTTTCCCACGCGGACTGTCTCACCGACAATCAATCATGGATCGAGTCATGCCAGCTAGTCATCGCCAGCACAGCACTCTTCATGCGCCCGCGTTGCGCGCACCGATTTCCCACCATCAAAGAGGTTTTCATGTCCCATCCAACATCTGCGGGGGTTCACCCGGCCCCTGATTCGGGGGCAGCGTATGTTGTCGCCTTTGACCACTTGCGCATGACGGATGTCGAGTCCGTCGGCGGAAAGAACGCGTCGCTTGGCGAGATGATCAGCCAGTTGGCGCACGTCGGCGTGCGCGTGCCGGGCGGCTTTGCCACCACCGCACAAGCTTTCCGCGATTTTTTGTCGTACCGCGCCGCTGGTGGCGCTTCGCTAGCCGACCGCATTGCGGATCGTTTGGCGCACCTGGATATTGATGATGTGCGTGCGCTGGCGGCAGCGGGTGCCGAGATTCGCCAATGGATTATCGATACGCCATTCCAGCCGCGTCTTCTGCAAGAGATCACCGAGTTCTATCACCAGTTGGTTGATCACTCGGCCAGCGAAATGTCATTTGCCGTTCGCTCCAGCGCGACGGCAGAAGATCTGCCCGACGCCTCATTCGCCGGTCAGCAAGAAACCTTCTTGAATGTAGTCGGCATCGACAACGTGCTCGAGGCGATGAAGCATGTGTTCGCATCGCTTTACAACGATCGCGCTATTTCCTATCGCGTACACAAAGGCTTCACCCATGGCGAGGTTGCACTGTCGGCTGGTGTGCAGCAGATGGTGCGTTCCGATCTGGGTGCATCTGGTGTGATGTTCACAATTGATACGGAATCCGGTTTCAAAGACGTGGTATTCATCACCGCCAGCTACGGCCTAGGCGAGACGGTGGTGCAGGGCGCGGTGAACCCCGACGAGTTTTATGTGCATAAACCCATGCTGGCGGCCGGCAAGCTGCCGATTATTCGCCGCAATATTGGCTCGAAGCTCATCAAAATGGAGTTCACGGGCGAAGCCAAAGCAGGCCGCTCGGTGCGTACCGTGGACGTACCGATCGAGCAGCGCAACCGTTACTCGTTGAGCGATACCGAGGTGGCGGAGTTGGCGACGTATGCCGTCACGATCGAGCAGCACTACGGCCGCCCGATGGATATTGAATGGGGCAAGGATGGTCGCGACGGTCAGCTGTACATCTTGCAGGCACGCCCCGAGACAGTGAAATCGCAGCAAAAGCACGGCGATGCGCAGCAGCGCTTCAAACTCAAAGGATCGAGCAATGTACTGACCACCGGCCGCGCCATCGGGCAAAAGATCGGCGCCGGTCCGGTACGGGTGATCAAAGACCCGGATCAAATGGAGCGCGTACAGCCGGGCGATGTACTGGTGGCAGACATGACCGACCCCAACTGGGAGCCGGTGATGAAGCGGGCCTCAGCAATTGTCACCAACCGCGGGGGGCGTACCTGCCACGCCGCCATCATCGCGCGCGAGCTGGGCGTACCGGCAGTCGTGGGGTGTGGTGACGCGACCGAAGTATTGAAAGACGGTACGCTGGTCACGGTATCTTGCGCCGAGGGTGACGAGGGCCGCATCTACGATGGCCTGCTCGAGACCGAGGTAACCGAGGTCAGCGGCGGTGATCTGCCGGAGATTCCGGTCAAGATCATGATGAACGTCGGTAACCCGCAGCTGGCATTCGACTTTGCGCAGTTACCCAACAGTGGCGTTGGTTTGGCGCGGCTGGAGTTCATCATCAACAACAATATCGGCGTGCACCCCAAAGCGATTTTGGAGT
>JBJTXC010000071.1:0-4426 GCA_046082065.1 Burkholderiaceae bacterium | reverse complement strand
GAAATCATTGCGTCAAATATTGAATGCTTGCAAGTATATCGAGGCGCTGGATTTAAAAGGGTGCCGCCTTGACGGAAAAGCCTGGCAGGTATTGGCTGAAGCTTTGCTTGGGCAGTCTTCCCTGTTACGTTTGGAGCTTGGCGGTGGTGACAGCATATCGCAGCATACCTCAGATTCAATTTATTCCATTTTGGAATCTCAAACTTTATCGCTGAAAGAATTAGTGATAGATGATTTGTGGATGGATTTTTGTTCGTTTTCTACTCTGCTGCACGGAATGCAGCTGCACAGAAAATTCACGGTCATTAAATTACAAAATATTTCAAAGCATATTTTCACTAAAAATTTCCTAGATATACAGTCTTTGTTCGGCTTGTGTGCGTGTAACCCGAATTTGGTACACCTATCATTAGCTGGAACAAAATTTAGCGAATTCGCGCCCGCTAACCAGGAAATTAACTCAACAGTTTTGTTGGGTATGGGGTTGCACGGTGATGCACTGGCTTTTAACAGGCATTCATGCTTGCGCATACTTGATCTAAGCGACTGTGGATTGAATAAAGGAGAAATGAGCGAAATTGTTACTGCTGCCAAGGGAAATTCGGCACTCATCGAGATTAGAACCAATGGAAATGATATGTTTGTTGGCGATCGAAGCGCTTTAACCGTTCTCGAAAGGCGCAATCGACAATTGCTTGAAAAGCAAGCATCGGCGGCGTTGGACTTGTTAGCGGATCATTCGGCACACCAGATAGCAATCTGGCCGCGTGAGTTGAGCGATGTGCTGGTGCAAAACACCCCGTCTGAGATACTCCCGAATATTGCCGCCGTGATCGATACCCGAGATCCGGAAAAGTCATCAAGGGCTTCGGGCAGTGCGCAGTCGCCGAAGAAACAGTAAATACTATTGTTATAGATTTTCATTCCGGAATCTGCTCGTCGCCAAGCCGTTACAATGCCGCTTGTTTCATTCGCACTGTAAGCCGTGATTAATAAAGCAAGCCTGCCACCGCGTCGTGTTTCAGTGGCGCCGATGATGGACTGGACCGATCGGCACTGCCGCTACTTCCACCGACAGATCACTCGACACACTTGGCTGTACACCGAGATGGTGACGACCGGCTCGGTGATTTACGGTGATCCAAACCGCCATCTCGACTTTAATCAGGAAGAGCACCCGGTTGCGCTACAGCTTGGCGGTAGTGAGCCGCATGAGCTTGCTCAATGCGCAAAGCTTGGTCAGCAATGGGGCTATGACGAGATCAACCTGAATTGCGGTTGCCCTTCCGAGCGGGTCGTGCGCGGTGCTTTTGGTGCCTGTCTGATGGCTGAACCAACATTGGTAGCGGATTGCATGAAAGCCATGCGCGATGCAGTCGACATTGATATCAGTGTCAAACATCGTATCGGTATTGATGACGTGAGTAGCTACAATTTCGTGCGTGATTTTGTGGGTACGGTCGCTGAAGCAGGCTGCAACATATTCATCGTGCATGCCAGAAACGCGATTCTGAAAGGGTTAAGCCCGAAAGAGAATCGAGAAATTCCACCGCTTAAGTACGACTTTGTTTACCAATTGAAGCGTGACTTCCCAAAGCTTCAGATCATTATCAACGGTGGTATTCGAACGGTTGAAGAAATCGATGCGCATCTCGTGCATCTTGATGGTGTGATGATAGGACGTGAGGCCTATCACAACCCATGGTTACTCTCCACGTTTGATGAGCGCTACTTCGGCGACACCTCGCAGAAAAAATTGCGCATGCAGATCATTGAGGCGATGCTGCCTTATATCGAGGCCCAAGTGGCGACGGGTGGCCCGCGCATGAACTCAATCGTGCGCCATATGCTCGGCCTGATGAGTGGCCTACGCGGCGCGCGACTTTTTCGTCAGCAAATGTCTGATGCGAAAGTACTCGCATGCGGTGATCCCGCTTTGCTATTACACGCAGCGCAGGCGGTGGTTGCGGCCTGAATCTAGCCTGCCGCCTTAGCTTGACGCCCGCCAAATCCTTACGAGGATTTGCAATTTGCGCACTCCAAGCGGTCAAGTCATGACAGCCAGGAGACCTTCCCATGAGCACTATTCAAATCGATACTGCCAAAGCAGCGACCGGCCAGAGCAGCGCAATGCCTGAACCGCATTTCAAGCGACCGCTGTTATCGTCGATTCGCTGGAGCGCGGTCATCGCCGGCGTGGCCGTCGGCATTTCGGCGCAGCTATTACTCACCTTGCTCGGCATTGCCAGCGGCTTATCAATGACCAGCGTGCAGGAGGGGGAGGTGCCCGGTACCGGCACCGTAGTTTGGGCAGGCATTGCGTTGCTGTTGTCAGGCTTTGCGGGGGCGTATGTCACCGGCTATATGTGTGGGCTGAAGCGCAGAACCGACGGTATGTTGCACGGCATCGTGTCGTGGGCGGTGACCACGTTGTTGATTGTGATGCTGGCCACATCAGCGGGAGGCTCATTGTTATCCGGCGTGTTCTCGGGTGTCGCCTCCACCTCCAATGCAATCGCCCAGGGTGGCGTGGCCAGTGTGCTGCGTGCATTGATTAGCAATGAGATCGCCAGTCCGGTCAGTAATGAATCAATCCGAACCTTGCAGCAGCATTTGAGTAGTGGGCAGCGCGAACAGGCTGTTCAGTACTTGAGCAACAATCTTGGGATACGAAACGACAAGGCCGCGGAGATGATTGATCAGGCTTTGATACTGTCCGGCTCGCCCGAGCAGGCCTCAATACAAGGCAGGGAAGCAGCTGATCGCGCGATCAGAAATGCCAGCGTGGCGGCTTGGCTGGTGTTTGTGGCGGTGGTGCTGTCGTTAGCCTTGTCTTTGGTAGGTGGTGCGCTCGGCACCATGACCGCCAAGCGTGCCGTGTGGAGCGAGGAGGGCGGCACCAGTCACGGCGGTGTACTGGTCGAGTCGGGCGGCATGTGAAGTGCTAGGTGAGATTTCTTGGGTCGGTAGCCGCATGCTAAGATCAGGCGTCTAAATCCAATAAAAAAAGGAGACGCCGTTGAAGATCCGAAAGCTTTCACTTGCTGTCGCGCTGGCCTATACCGTTGCACCGACGGCCTACGCCCAAATCTCGAATGACACGGTCAAGATCGGTTTCATCACCGATATGTCTGGTATTTATGCTGACGTTGATGGTCCTTCCGGAGCGGACGCCATCAAGATGGCGATTGCCGATTTTGGAGGTACGGTCAACGGCAAGAAAATCGAGCTAGTCACTGCAGACCATCAAAACAAAGCGGACATCGCGGCTTCACGCGCGCGCGAGTGGTTTGATCAGCAAGGGTTGGATATGCTGATTGGCGGCTCGAATTCAGCGACCAACTTGGCGATGGCCAAGGTCGCCGCAGAAAAGAAAAAGCCGTTTATTTCAATTGGTGCAGGTACTTCGCGTCTCACCAATGAAGAATGCACGCCTTACACCATTCACTATGCCTATGACACTGCCTCGATGGCGCGTGGCACCGCAGCGGCGCTGACTAAAGAGGGTCATAAAGACT
The DNA here is from genome assembly GCA_046082065.1 of Burkholderiaceae bacterium. Taxonomy (GTDB): domain Bacteria; phylum Pseudomonadota; class Gammaproteobacteria; order Burkholderiales; family Burkholderiaceae_D; genus Pernthalerella. The sequence continues at coordinate 908 of JBJTXC010000071.1, read as the reverse complement.
GGTTCTTTCTGACAGCCGATTATGTATTCGGTATGTCGCTCGAAGGCGATGCATCGCAAATTGTGAAGGCAAATGGTGGGCGTGTTGTGGGTTCGGTGCGCCACCCATTGGCTGTGTCCGATTTTTCTTCTTTTCTGCTGCAAGCGCAAACCTCTAAAGCACAAGTGCTTGGTTTGGCGAATGCCGGTGGCGATACTGTTAATTCGATCAAAGCTGCAAACGAGTTCGGTATCAACAAAAAAATGAAGTTGGCCGGGTTGCTGATGTTTGTGAACGACGTGCATGCGATTGGTCTGGACATCGCGCAGGGCATGTATCTTACTGATGGCTGGTACTGGGATACCAATGATGAAACTCGGGCCTGGGCCAAGAAATTCATGGCCCGCAATAAAAAAGCGCCATCCATGTTGCACGCTGCAGATTATTCAGCGACGACGTTTTACCTGAATGCCGTCAAGGCGCTGAATAGCGATGATGGTGATAAGGTGATGGCGAAATTGAAGTCCACCAAAATCAGCGACATGTTTGCCAAAAATGGCGAAGTGCGTCCGGATGGTCGTATGGTGCATGACATGAAGCTCATGCAAGTCAAGTCGCCCGCCGAGTCAAAATACGCTTGGGATTATTACAAGGTGGTACAGATCATCCCGCGTGATCAGGCCTTTATGACCAAGGCGGAATCCAAGTGCGCGCTCTGGAAGTAAGCCCGACTACCTGAGCCTGTGCCACGGCGCGTTGAACGCGCCGTTTTTTTTTGGCCTTTGCGCCCTGATCATCATCCCGAAAAAAGTTTCTTCACGGGAACAATCTCTAAATCGAGCAAACCAAAGCGTCGAGTTTCACCGACTGGTCGGCTTGGCATTTGATGATGCTGCAGACTAATGAGCTTGGCGTTTGACGATGCCGCA
>JBJTXC010000070.1:0-3301 GCA_046082065.1 Burkholderiaceae bacterium | reverse complement strand
CATCGAACGACGCGAGCAGCTGCGTACCGAGCTGCAGCTGACCCAGCATGCGATCGACAAGGCCAAGGCGCGCGTGATCGATCAGATCCAGGACGCCGCCCGCATCGAACAAGAGCGCCTGTCGGTGACCCGACTGCGCAGCCAGCTGGCCGCCGTAATGGCCGACAAGCTGCTCAACAAGCTGCGCTAAATCGGGGTGGACAAATTCTTTCTTTTCTGCTTGCGCTGATACTAAAGTATGGTTAGTATTGCCGCGAAGAATTAAAATTGCGTGGCCCGGAGTGCCCGCACCAATGGAGGGTTCAAGCTATGGCCGAGAGTCTGCAGAAATGGGTGGGGCGTAACCGCCCACCGCGCGTACAGATCACTTACGACGTCGAGATTGGCGACGCGATCGAGAAGCGCGAGCTACCGCTGGTGGTCGGTGTACTGGCCGATCTGGCGGGTAAGCCGGCCAGCGCGCCACCGAAAATGAAAGACCGGCGCTTTGTCGAAATCGACCGCGACAACTTTGACGAGATCATGGCCAAGATCGGGCCACGGCTCGACATCAGCGTGCCCGACATGATGAAGGGCAGCGGCAATCTGAAGATCGAGCTGTTGCCGAAGAAGTTTGCCGATTTCCACCCCGAGGCGATTGTGGATCAGGTACCGCGCCTGAAAAAGCTGCTCGAGGCACGCCTAGAACTGCGTGATCTGCTCGCCAAGCTGGACGGTAATGATGATCTCGATGGTCTGCTCGCCGGCATCGTCAAAAACACCGAAGGCCTGAAGCAAATTCGCAATGCGGCAGGCGGTAGCAGCGGTACTGATGCAAGCGGCGGCGGTAACAGCAAACCGGCTGCCAAAAAAGAAGAAGACAAACCCGAGGCGAAGTCTGACGACGCGCCGAGCGCTGAGTAACGCGCCCTAACCGCAGGCAATTCTCCGTACCCCGACCGAGACGAGTGACCGACATGGCAGATCCTAAATCCTCCTCTTCAGGCGCTGGCGCTTCCGGCAGCCTACTAGACCAGATTGTCTTCAACGGCAAAATGGCCAACGAGCCATCACAAGAGCCGTATGCCAAGCGCATGCTCGGCCAGTTCGCGTCGCAGATCCTCGACGAGGACATGAAATTCAGCCCGGACAAGGGCGTGGTGGCGATGATCAACGAGCGCATCGCCGAGATTGATGATCTGCTGACCAAGCAGCTCAACGAGATCATGCACCACCCCGAGTTTCAGGCGCTGGAAGGTGCCTGGCATGGTCTGCATGACTTTGTGTTCGGTACCGAGACCAGTACTCGCCTGAAAATTCGATTGATGAGCGTCAGCAAACAAGAGTTGCTGAACGATTTAGAAACTGCTGTCGACTATGACACCAGTGCACTGTTCAAAAAAGTATATGAAGAAGAGTACGGCACCTTCGGTGGCTACCCCTACTCGGTCCTGATTGGCGACTACTACTTCGGCCGCCATCCGCAAGATGTGGCACTACTCGAGCGTGTATCGAAAGTCGCCGCTGCAGCACACGCCCCATTCATTTCTGCTGCGGCACCGGCGCTGTTTGACATGAAGCGCTTCACCGAGCTGGGTGGCCCGCGTGATCTGTCAAAGATTTTCGAGAGTGCCGAACTGGCGACCTGGAAAGCCTTCCGCGAGGGTGAAGATTCGCGCTATGTAGCGCTGACGCTGCCACGCTATCTGGCACGTCTGCCATACGGTAACAAGACTAAACCGATCGAGCAGTTCGCGTTTGAAGAAGACGTCGACGGTAAAGATCATGATAAATACTTGTGGTCGAACAGTGCTTATCAATTAGGGTTGCGTATCACCGATGCGTTCGCAAAATTTGGCTGGACCACGGCCATTCGCGGTGTTGAAGGTGGCGGCAAGGTTGAGGGCATGACAGCGCACACCTATCAAACTGATGAAGGTGACATCGCGCTGAAATGCCCGACTGAAGTGCTGATTACAGATCGTCGTGAAAAAGAATTGAATGATCTCGGCTTCATCGCAGTCGTCAATGCCAAGGGCACGCCCTACGCGGCATTCTTTGGTGGTCAAACCGCGAACAAGCCCAAGGTTTACAACAAAGACCTGGCTAATGCGAACGCGAATTTGTCGGCGCGTCTGCCTTATATGCTGGCTGCCTCCCGCTTCGCGCACTACGTGAAAGTGATTGCGCGTGACAAGGTCGGTAGCTTCCAGACTCGTGATACATTGCAGGGTTATCTGAATATCTGGATCGCTGACTATATTTGTCTGGATGGCGCCGCTCCGCAAGAGACCAAAGCGCGACTACCGCTGGCTAGCGCACGGATTGATGTGACTGAAGTGCCAGGACGCCCGGGTTCCTACACAGCGGTTGTGTTTGTTCGCCCCCATTTCCAAATGGAAGAACTGACCGCCTCGATTCGTATGGTGGCCGAGCTACCCGCACCCGCGGCTTGATGATTGACGCCATTCGATAAGCGTCGACCCCCGATCGCGAACAGTTAAAAGGAAAACTACACCATGGAAAACAGCAATATTCTCCTGAAGATCAACGGTGTCGACGGCAGCAGCACACTCGCCAAATATGAAAAACAGATCGAGTGTGACTCCTGGAGCTTCAGCGTCGCTCAACCCACCAGCGGATCAAAGTCGGGCTCGGAGCGCAATGCAGCCAATCCGATTTTTTCCGATATCACGCTAACGAAAGAATCTGATATCTCGTCGACTTCGTTGTTTCGCCTGTGTGCGACTGCCGATGAAATCGACAAGGTAGAAATCACCATTCTGCGTAAGGCAGATGCAGAGAATAAACCGCTGGTCGTGATACAGATGGAAAAAGTCATCGTCAGTAATTTCATGGTGGCGAGCAGCGGCATCTCACGTCCGGTAGAAACGATCTCGCTGAACTTCGTCAAAGTGAAAATGGTTTATCACCATCAGAACAACGACGGCAAGGTCACCGGCAGCACAGATTTCGCATACGACCTCTCGCTCAACACGAAGGCTTGATCCCTTGTTACCGGCAGCACGCCAAGATAGAGGTGAAGCTCGATGTCAGTCCTGTTCCCGGGTGGGCCCATCCCGCTGTTCGACAAGCTCGACCAGCGCACTGCGCCGCCCGGACATGAATCTGGCCAGGGACTGTCAGCCGATGGGGTGGAAGCATCGGTCGAGCGTGAGCTGCATCGGCTACTGAACTCGCGCTCACGCATCAGCCTCACTGAATTCACCGACGCCGGCCTGACCGTACTCGACTACGGTATTCCGGATTACACCGCCCTCTCCGCTCGCAGCGAAAACGATCGTTCACGAATTGCTCGCGC
>JBJTXC010000069.1:0-16891 GCA_046082065.1 Burkholderiaceae bacterium | reverse complement strand
GTGGGTCGAAGAGCATAGTGCAATGCAATACAGGCTTCAACCAAAAAAATTAGGGTCAAAACCTATTTAACGCAAGCGCCGTCAGCACCTGAGATAAATTAGGGACGCATCATCTATCCCAGCCACGATCCAGCGCATCCGCAGCTCGGTATTTCAGCTGGGTTGGGCTCAAGGCTGTAGCTCGGGCGCGGACTTGGGCGGCCGGCCGCGCCGCGCCGGCTGCAACCGGCGGGGGGTGAGCTTGGCCAGCGCCGCCTTGAAACGATCTGACCCAAGCACCCAGCCCTTGTGGGTCGCCGCATCAATGGCTGCCATGAGCGATGGGTTGGGCGGCTGGCTACAGCTGCGCTGATAAGCCGCCTCGCGGTCGAATGGTGTGTTGCCCAATGCCCAATAAGCGGGGTGATCAGTCAACCACGATTGCCGGCTTAGGCCAGCGTGGTGGGCATAGCTAGACCAGGGGTAAGCGGCCAGATCGTGGCTGGCGCCGGTTTGCACTGGCAAGTGCTCGATGAAATACGCGCACGCGGTGAAGTAGCCGTCGGCGTCGACCACTGTCGCCCGATAACGACCACCCCACAAGCTGCCGCTGCGCCGGTGACGTACATTGAAATACGGGACATAGACGCGCCCGATCGCTTGCATCATCTTGCCCAGGCCTGCGGTATCACTCGGCGTGGCCAGCAAATGAACCCGATCTGGCAGCAGCACATAAGCATGAAGCGCGACGCGGTGCTGCTGCGCCGCTTCGGCCATGACGCTTAAAAATTGTTGATAGTCTTGCTCATCGACGAACAGCGCTTGCTGATGATGAGCCAGGGCGATCACATGGTGCAGGTGGTTTGCAACCACCAGTCGGGGCAGCCTCGCCATTTAGTCACGCAGCCATGGCGAATGCCGGCAAATTAAAACGGGATATCGTCATCCTCGAGGTTGATGTTGGCAGGCTGGCGCGCAGCGGGGGGCGCAGATGAGGCACGACTCGCGCCCGAGTCATCCATCTGTGCTGCGCCACCACCCTGACGGCTGCCCAACATTTGCATGACATCGGCGACGATCTCGGTGGAGTATTTTTCAACACCATCCTTGTCGGTGTACTTGCGTGTACGCAGCTTACCTTCGATGTAAACCTGCGAACCTTTTTTAAGATATTGGCCTGCAACTTCTGCCAGCCGTCCAAAAAATGAAATACGGTGCCATTCCGTTGCTTCTTTTTGTTCGCCAGTAGCCTTGTCTTTCCATTTATCGGTCGTAGCGACTGCAATATTGGTGATGGCATCGCCACTCGGCATGTAACGGGTCTCGGGATCGCGTCCGAGGTTGCCGACGATGATGACCTTGTTGACGGATGCCATGCGAATCTCCCGATCAGAAACAAAAAGGAATGGAAATCAGGCGGGCGCCGCAGCGCGCTGTGCGCGACGCGGCATTTGCTTCATTGACGATGCGATTATAAGCCACGCAAGAGTGACAACACAGCCCGCAGTGAATACCGCAGGCGCACCGTAGTGTTTCGCCAACCAACCGCCGCCCGCGCCACCCGCAAACAAGCCGATCGCTTGCATGGTGTTATATACCCCGAGCGCCGCGCCGCGTGCAGCGGCAGGCGCCAAGCGCGAGACCAGCGAAGGCTGACTCGCCTCCAGAATATTGAACGCTACGAAAAAAGCTAATAACAGTGCCACCAGCATCTCGAACGACAGATGAGCTTCTGCAATCGCGGCGCGCAATCCAATTTCAACCAGCAGCAGCAAACCGATCGCGCAAACGAAGACTTGTTTCATGCGGCCACGCTTTTCACCAAGAAAAATCGGCGGCAACATCAACACGAACGATGCCAGCACCACCGGCAAATAAATTTTCCAGTGCTGATCGATGGGTAGTTCGCCGGCGTCGACCAATGCATTAGGCAACACCACAAACATCGACATTTGTATGCCGTGCAACGCAAATACACCGAAATTCATACGCAGCAGTTCGGGATCGTTCAACACCTGCATGAACGGCGCACGTTCGGGTGAGCGCGGCGGCGCCTTGGGGGTGATGAACAGCACCACGGCAATCGCTACCGCAGCCAGCGCCGCTACAAAAACAAACATGCCACGCATACCAATCGCGGCATACATCAGTGGCGCCATCACCAGCGACGCAGCATAGGTCAAGCCGATGGAGGCACCGACCAGGGCCATCGCCTTGGTTCGGTGTTCGTCGCGCGTCGAGTCAGCGATCAGCGCGGTCACCGCGGCGGACACCGCACCCGCGCCCTGCACCGCCCGACCAATGATGACCCAAACCACGTGGGTATCGATCGCCGCAATCAAAGAACCAATGATGAATAGCACCAAGCCAATCACGATGATGCGCTTGCGACCGAAACGATCTGAGGCAATACCAAACGGAATTTGGCCGATCGCCTGGGTCAAGCCATACATACCCATGGCCAAACCAACCAACATGGCGTCTTCGCCGCCAGGCATCGACTTGGCGTGCACCGCGAACACCGGGAGAATCAGGAACAAACCGAGCATGCGCAAGCCGAATATCGAGGCCAGCGATACCGATGCCCGGATCTCGGTGGGGCTCATGCGGTCAGGTTCGGCTGCTGAGGCAAAAGACATGAAGGACCAACTGAGGTGCCGCTTGATGCGGACGGTGAACGGGTCATCAGCAGAATTTGAAAACCAGCTATAGTAACAGGTTGACCCGCACTCACCGAGTCAGGCATTTGCAAAAAGTGCAGCACTCGGTCACCCAAAGACAAGCCAGATGGAAGAAATTCGCATTCGGGGCGCACGCACCCACAACCTGAAGAACATCAGCCTCGATCTGCCGCGCGACAAGCTGATTGTGATCACCGGCTTGTCCGGCTCGGGCAAGTCGTCACTGGCATTTGACACCTTGTACGCTGAAGGTCAGCGGCGCTATGTCGAATCGTTGTCGGCATATGCGCGCCAGTTTTTGCAATTGATGGAAAAGCCGGATGTGGATTTGATCGAGGGTTTGTCACCCGCGATCTCGATCGAGCAAAAAGCCACTTCGCACAACCCGCGCTCCACGGTCGGTACAGTCACCGAGATTCATGACTACCTGCGACTACTGTATGCGCGCGTCGGCACCCCGCATTGTCCGGACCATCCGGAAAATCCGCTTGCGGCGCAATCTGTGTCGCAAATGGTTGATACGGTGCTGGCGATGCCTGAAGACACCAAGCTGATGATTCTGGCGCCGGTGATTGCTAACCGTAAGGGTGAGCACGTCGACCTGCTCGAGCAAATGCAAGCGCAAGGTTTTGTGCGCTTTCGCATACAAAGCGGCACCGGCACCGCTCGCATCTATGAATCCGATGCACTGCCCAAGCTGAAAAAAAATGAGAAGCACAGCATTGATGTGGTGGTCGATCGACTGAAATTACGGGCCGATCTGAAGCAGCGCCTGGCTGAAAGTTTCGAAACAGCGCTACGACTTGCCGAAGGCCGCGCGATTGCGCTGGAAATGGATGGCGGCAAAGAACAAATCTTTTCCAACAAATTCGCCTGCCCGATCTGCGGCTACTCGCTGCAGGAACTCGAGCCACGACTGTTCTCATTCAACAATCCAATGGGTGCCTGCCCCGAGTGCGACGGGCTGGGTCATATTGAATTCTTTGATCCGAAACGGATTGTTGCCTTTCCCAACTTGTCGCTCGCATCAGGCGCGGTGAAAGGCTGGGATCGCCGTAATCAGTTTTATTTCACCATGCTGTCCTCATTGGCGAAATACTACGAATTCGATATCGATGCGCCATTCGACAACCTGCGCAAAGATGCGCAGCAGGTTGTACTGTATGGCTCAGGCAAAGAAAAAATCCCATTCGCTTACATCAACGAGCGTGGTCGCACCGTCATCCGCGAGCATACGTTTGAGGGCGTGGTGAACAATCTGGAGCGACGCTATCACGAGACTGACTCAATGGCGGTCAAGGAAGAACTCTCCAAGTTCATCAATGAAAAACAATGCCCTGAGTGTCATGGTGCGCGTCTACGCGTCGAGGCGCGGCATGTGATGGTAGGCAGCGGCGTGCAGCGACGCGCCATCTTTCAAGTCGCCGAGTTGCCCCTGCGTGATGCGCTGGCGTTTTTCGAGCAACTGACACTCAAAGGCGCGAAGAAAGATATTGCAGATCGCATCATCAAGGAAATCGTCGCGCGGCTGCGCTTTCTGAATAACGTGGGCCTGGATTATCTGTCGCTGGCGCGCAGTGCCGACACGCTCTCGGGTGGCGAGGCGCAACGAATTCGACTCGCTTCACAAATTGGCTCCGGCCTGACTGGCGTGATGTATGTGCTCGACGAGCCATCGATCGGCTTGCATCAGCGTGACAATGATCGCCTGATCTCGACCCTGAAGCACTTACGCGACCTTGGCAATACGGTGTTGGTCGTCGAGCATGATGAAGATGCAATTCGCTGTGCTGACCACATCGTCGATATGGGACTAGGCGCAGGCGTGCATGGCGGCGAGGTGATTGCCCAAGGCAGTCTGCAGGACATTTTGAGAAATCGAAATTCACTCACGGCGCAATATCTCAATGGCACCCGCATGATCGAGATACCGGCGCAGCGTACCGCGCCCGACAATAAACGCCAGCTTGTGATTCGTGGTGCCGCCGGGAATAACCTGAAGCTGGTCGATCTCGTGCTGCCGGTGGGTTTGCTCACGTGTGTCACCGGTGTTTCTGGCTCTGGCAAGTCAACCTTGGTCAACGATACTTTGTATCATGCGCTAGCGCGCCATCTGTACGGCTCGCAAGCCGAGCCGGCCGAGCACGAGAGCATCACCGGCCTGGAGCATTTCGATAAAGTCATTGCCGTTGATCAGGCACCGATCGGTCGTACACCGCGGTCCAACCCGGCTACCTATCCCGGCGTCTTCACGCCGATCAGAGAATTGTTCTCAACCGTACCGCAAGCACGCGAGCGAGGTTATTCGGCTGGCCGATTCTCATTCAATGTAAAAGGTGGTCGCTGCGAAGCGTGCCAGGGCGACGGCGTGCTCAAGGTCGAGATGCACTTTCTGCCTGACGTATACGTACCCTGCGATGTGTGTCATGGCAAGCGCTACAACCGCGAAACACTCGAGGTGCAATACAAAGGCAAAAATATTTCCAATGTGCTCGACATGACCGTCGAAGATGCTTTCGAGTTTTTCAAGCCGGTGCCACTGATCGCACGTAAATTGCAAACACTGCTGGACGTCGGGCTCGGTTACATCCGACTTGGACAAAGCGCCACGACACTATCCGGTGGTGAAGCGCAGCGGGTCAAATTGTCGCTCGAACTATCCAAGCGTGATACCGGACGCACGCTTTACATCTTGGATGAGCCGACTACCGGTCTGCATTTTCATGACATCGATTTACTGCTTAAGGTGATTCATCGCTTGCGCGATCAGGGCAATACGATTGTCATCATCGAACATAACCTCGACGTGATCAAAACTGCTGATTGGATTATTGATCTCGGCCCTGAAGGTGGTGCGGGTGGCGGACAAATCATTGCCGCAGGGACGCCGGAAGCGGTCGCGAAAAATGCCGCCAGTTTTACCGGCCGCTATCTGGCCAACATGCTGTTCCAGAAAAAAGAACGCAAGCGCGCCTGAAGCAGATCGCCGATAGCAAACAATGCATACCAACCAGGGTGCGGCAGCGCAGTGCATGAGTGAGTAGCCCGGCCGTGATCAGGCCGGGTAATGTCACTTGATACCCATCCAAAGTCCGAGCGGTACAAACACGATTGCAGCTAAATTGCCGAGCATGACAATCGCTGCCACCTTGTCAGGTTCCTGCTTGTATGCCGTCGCGATCATGAAGCTGAATACCGCCGGTGGCAGCGAAGCAAACAAATACATCTGCCCGCGCTGCACCTCGGTCAAAGCAAGCCAATGATCAATTCCCCACGCCGCTGCAAGCCCGGAGAGCGGACAGACGATTGCGCCGATCAGGCCAATGCGCCAGTGCGCGAAGCTGACATCGACCATACGCACACCCAGCGCGATCAGCATCACCGGTATCGATGCTTCGCCCAACATGCGCATCGCTTGCAACAGCATGGTCGGCAGGGGAATTCGAAACGCTGCAAATAAGATTCCCAGCAGCACGCTCATGATCATGGGATTGGCAAGCGTGCGTCGCATCGACAAACGAGGGCCCTTGCGTGCGCTCTCGATAATCCAAACCCCGATCGTGAAATACACCAAAGTACTCGCGACGAACATCGCGATCGCTTCTGATAGCGCGGATGCGCCGAATGCCAGCACGGCCAGCGGCACCCCCATATTGCCGCAATTGTTGTAGATCATCGGCGGGACAAAGGTACGCGGGTCGTAACCGAACAGACGCGCAATCGGCCAGGCGATCAGGCCTGAGCCCAGCGAGATCAGCAAGCCTGCGGAAATGAGCGGCACGTTGGCGAACAAGTCGAAGTCTTTGGACGCCAATGCAGAAAACAACAACACCGGCGACAACAGCTCGACATTGACTCGGCTGAGTCCGGCCATATCCTCGGTGACCTGTTCGCCGCGTAAGCGCGCGTAGCCATAACCTGCGGCGATGATCAAAAAAACCGGCAGGATGATGCCGACAATTCGGCCGAGCACGTCCACGAGGCGCTACCTGCTCACAGCAAACGCTTCTCTGCGCGCTCGATTGCCTCGGCCGTGCCGCGTAGGACCACAACGTCGCCGGCCTCCAGCTTCAGATCGGGGGAGAACGAAAGACGACTTTTGCCACGTCTGACCGCAGTGACCTCTGCGCCCAAATCAGATAGTGCAAGCTCCGAGAAGATACGACCGATCGCCGCCGCCCGTTCGCGTATCGGCACCGAATGCAGGCGCACTTGCAGGTGATGCTCGTCATCCGGGGCGTCGCCCTGTCCATGGAAGTAGCCACGCAACGAGGCATAGCGCTCACCACGCACGCGCTGTACACGCTGCGCCACTTCACTCAGTGGAATACCGAGCATCAACAGAGCTTGTGAGGCCAGCATCAAACTGCTCTCTATGGTTTCAGGTACCACTTCATCGGCGCCACCTGCACGAAGCTTCTCGAGATCCGTATCGTCAATACTGCGCACAATCGCGGGCAGGTTGGGTGCCAACTCATTGGCGAAATGAAGCGTCTTCAATGCGGCTTGCGTATCGGCGTAAGTCACGACCATGACTGCAGCACGATGAATGCCGGCGGCCAGCAAACTCTCTCGACGCGAGGTATCGCCGTACGAGACACGGGCGCCCGCGGCTTGTGCCTCCTGCACGCGCTGCGGATCAAGATCCAGCGCGTGGTAAGGAATATTTTCTTCCTCCAGCACTTTGGCGATGCTCTGACCGGTTCGCCCAAAGCCAGCGATGATGACGTGTTTTTCATCGCTCATGGTGCGCGCTGCCAGCGAAGTCAAGGCCAGCGACTGTTGCATCCATTCGTTACGCGACAAGCGCATCACGATACGATCAGCGTTCGCCAAAATGAATGGCGTGGCCAGCATCGACAGCACCATCGCCGCCAGAATCAATTGCACGAAAATCGGATCAATCAGCTTCAAGGCGCCAGCTTCGTTCAACAAGACAAAGCCGAACTCGCCACCCTGTGCCAAGCCAAGACCGGTACGGATCGCCACACCGGATGAAGCGCCGAACCAGCGGGCGACGACGGCAATCAAACCAAATTTCAGCGCAAACGGTATCAACAGCAGCGCCAGTACCAGTAGAAAATTATTCAACACCAGCGCCATGTCGAGCATCATGCCGACACTGATGAAAAACAGGCCGAGCAATACATCTCGGAATGGTTTGATATCTTCCTCGACTTGCAGGCGATACTCGGTTTCCGAGATCAGCATGCCGGCGATGAATGCGCCCAATGCCAGCGACAAGCCGGCGACTTCCGTGATCCATGCGGCGCCGAGCGTGATCAGCAATAGGTTCAGCATGAATAATTCATGCGATCGCCGCTGCACCACAATTTGAAACCAGCGCCGTAACAAAATCTGACCAAATGACAGCAGCAGCGCCAGCACGAACACTGCTTTCAGCGCAGCCATGCCAAGGTCTTCGACGATATCTGCACCGGGATGGCTGAGCGCAGGAATCAGTATCAACAACGGCACCACGGCAAGATCTTGGAATAACAAAATCGCCGTGATGCGCCGACCATGCTCGCTCTCAAGTTCAAGTTTTTCAGTCAGCAGCTTCAGCACAATCGCTGTGGACGACATCGACAACGCACCACCAATCGCAAATGCCGCCCCCAGACTCATCTCAAAATACTGCGGCAGCAAAGGTGCGAGTAACGCAACGCCCGCCATTGAGATCAGAATAGTTAAACCTACTTGCGCCGTGCCGAGCCCGAACACATTGCGGCGCATGGCTTTCAGCTTCGGCAGCGAAAACTCCAAACCAATCGAGAACATTAGGAACACCACACCGAATTCAGCGAGCGTGTGCGTGGTTGCGCTTTGCGATGCCAGGCCAAGCGCGTGCGGTCCGATCAATACACCCACCGTGAGATAGCCGAGCATCGGCGGCAAATGCAGCATGCGAAACGCAACTACGCCGAGCACTGCTGCAATCAGCAGAATGAGCGTGAGTTCGAGCGCAGAGTGCATCAGGTGTGGTGGCTGGGTTCGGGTCATTGAACCTGCGAAGCGACGTGAAGAAATCTTACGTCTGGCAGGTTTTTTGCTTTGTTTATTGGGCTATACTCTGAGCATGAGTGTAACGCATCAGAAAAGTTCGTCGAAACATTTTGATAACGTCGCAGCGTTACGCTCGCTGCAATTGGCCCGTCAAACGCTGGAGATCGAGGCCGAGGCCATTCTCGCGCTGAAAGCTCGACTCTCCGACCGTGCTGATGATGTATTTGCGCGCGCTGTGGCCTTGCTCCTTGCTTGCAGCGGCCGCGTGGTTGTCTCCGGCATGGGTAAATCAGGCCACATCGCTCGCAAGATCGCCGCCACGCTAGCCTCTACCGGCACACCAGCCCTGTTCGTGCATCCTGCCGAGGCGGCGCACGGCGATCTTGGCATGGTGACCGAAGCCGATGCCGTGATCGCGATTTCCAACTCGGGCGAATCCGAAGAGTTGCTGGCCATCGTGCCGGTCATCAAACGGATTGGCGCCAAGCTGATCTCAATGACCGGCCGGCCGCAGTCCACACTCGCCACGCTGGCCGATGTTCATCTGGATGTCGGCGTCGCGCGCGAAGCCTGCCCGCTCAATTTGGCGCCCACCGCCAGCACCACTGCCACGCTCGCGCTGGGCGATGCGCTCGCTGTCGCGCTCCTCGATGCACGCGGCTTTCGCGAAGAGGATTTCGCGCGCTCACACCCCGGCGGTGCACTCGGTCGTCGGCTGCTCACCCATGTGCGCGACGTGATGCGAACCGGTGAGGCGATCCCCAGCGTTGGTCCTGATCTGTTGTTGCCACAAGCCCTGCTCGAAGTCACTCGCAAAGGCATGGCCATGACAGCGATTGTTGATCAACATGCCAAGGTGGTGGGCATTTTTACCGATGGTGACTTGCGGCGACTGATTGAACTCGGCAAAGATTTTTCTCGCACACCCATCCGCGAAGTCATGAATGCAAACCCTCGCGTGCTTGGGCCGGAGCAGTTAGCGGTGGAAGCGGTCGAGCTGATGGAGGATTTCCGCATCAACCAGGTGCTGGTCACCGAGAGTGATGGCACGTTGATCGGTGCGCTGCATATTCATGACCTCACCCGCGCGAAAGTGATTTGATGAGCTCGACCGCAGAACACTCAGCCAAGGCGCGCGCGCAGCAGGTCAAGCTGATGATCTTCGATGTCGACGGCGTGCTGACTGATGGCGGCTTACGCTATGGCGAACACGGCGAAATCATCAAGACCTTCCATGTACTGGACGGTCACGGTATCAAGCTTCTGCAGCAGTGCGGCGTCAGTGTTGCGATCATTAGCGCGCGCGAGTCGAACATCGTTGCGCGTCGCGCTGCCGATCTGGGCATCGCGCTGGTACAGCAGGGCGTCAATGACAAGCGCGCTGTGTTCGAGCAGCTGCTGAACACAGCGGATTTGGTCGCTGCGCAGTGTGGGTATATGGGCGATGACTTCGTTGATTTACCGGTCATGACTCGGGTCGGCTTTTGCGCGAGCGTACCGAATGCCCATCCGGAGGTGAGGGCTCGCGCACATTGGGTGGCGAATTCACGTGGTGGTCACGGCGCAGTGCGCGAAGTTTGCGATTTCATCTTGCGTGCCCAGGGCAACTATGAGGCGGTGCTTGCGCCGTACCTGGCATGATCGACGAACTTCGTCCACGCCGAGGTGCTGTACTCACACTCGCTTTCATGCTGGTCCTGGCAGCCGGTAGCTTCTGGCTGCTGAAAAAGATGCAGCAATCGGAGCCCGGGGCGATACAGCCCGCCCAGCGCGGCTTACCCGACTACACCATGCATCAGTTTCGCTACACAGCAGCGCGTGGCGGCAGCAGCCCCGACTATCTGGTCGAGGGAGAACAACTGTCACATTACCCCGACCGAAATGAGACGGTGGTGGAAAATTTTCGCATGACCCGCTACTCAGCCGGCCGACCGAACATGACCGTCAGCTCGGATACCGCCAGCACCAATGCAGATCGAAGCGAATTTCATCTGTATGACCATGTGGTGCTAAGACGCCCGGTTGATGGACCGGGTGATGAGCTGATCGTAACCTCTGACTACATGCTCATCCTGCCTAACCAGGAAATCGCCAAAACTCACCGCCCTGTGCAGGCTCAGCAAGGCAGCACAACACTCAAGGGCATCGGGATGACCGCTGACAGCAAACAACAAACGCTTGCGCTGCACAGTGCAGTCAACGCCACTTATTTACCTCCTGAACGGATGCATCGATGAAGCCAGCCTATCCATCTATCCGTAGCTATCTGATCTTCTCGGCGTTGATGTATGTGCTTACGGGCCCTGCGTTTGCCGAGCGAGCAGATCGCGACAAACCCACCAACATCGAAGCGAATCAGATGTTCTACGATGAATCCAAGCAGCTGAATACATTCATCGGCAATGTCGTGGTGACGCGCGGCACGCTGGTCATGCACGGCGAAAAACTCGTACTGAAAAAAGATAGCGCGGGATACCAGTTCGGCACCTTGTTCGCGCCATCAGGTGGCGTCGCAACTTTCCGTCAGCGACGCGATGGTGGCAAAGATCTTTGGATGGAAGGCTATGCAGCGGATCGCATCGAGTACGACACCAAAACTGAAATCGCAAAATTGTTCAAACGGTCCAAGGTGAAAATGCTCGATGGCGGCAAGGCCACCGATGAAGTCGAAGGCGAGTTTATCTCTTACGACACGCGTGCCGAGTTTTACACCGCCAACAACACCGCTAGTGGCGAAAGTAAGCCCGGTGCAGGCCGCGTGCGTGCCGTGATCCAACCGCGCGAAAAAGAAATCAAAGGCGATGACAAATAAAGCAGACAGCCTGCTCCACGTGCGCGGCCTGCAGAAAAGTTACGGCGCGCGACAGGTGGTTCACAATGTGTCGCTTGATCTTGCCAGCGGTGAAGTGGTTGGTCTGTTGGGGCCGAATGGCGCAGGTAAAACCACATCGTTTTACATGATCGTTGGCCTGGTGCCCTCGGAAGGGGGGCAAATTTTGCTGGATGGCGAGAGTATCGCCGAACTCCCGATCCATAAGCGTGCGCAGCGCGGTCTCTCGTATTTGCCGCAGGAAGCCTCGGTGTTTCGCAAGCTGACTGTAGAAGACAATATTCGCGCGGTGCTGGAACTGCAGAAGGTTGACGGCAAACCACTGCCTGCGAATGAAATCGAGCAGCGTCTGGACACGTTGTTGGCTGAACTGCAGATTGAAAATCTGCGTGACAATCCAGCGCTGTCCTTGTCAGGCGGTGAGCGTCGTCGCGTTGAAATTGCGCGCGCCTTAGCGACGCGGCCGCGTTTTATCTTGCTCGACGAGCCCTTCGCTGGCGTTGACCCAATCGCCGTGATCGAAATACAGCGCATCGTGCGCTTTTTGAAAGCGCGCGGTATTGGCGTATTGATCACGGATCACAACGTACGAGAAACGCTGGGCATTTGCGATCGTGCCTACATCATCAATCAGGGTGCCGTACTCGCCTCAGGCAGCCCGGATGAAATCATCGCTAATGAGTCAGTTCGTCGCGTCTATCTTGGCGAACATTTCCGCATGTAGAACGGGACAGTCATGAAGCAGACACTTCAGCTCCGCGTTTCACAGCACCTGGCGCTTACGCCGCAGCTGCAGCAATCGATACGCTTGCTGCAGCTGTCTACGCTGGAACTGCATCAGGAGCTGGAGCAAATGCTGAGTGACAACCCGTTACTTGAGCGGCTGGATGATCCGCTCGATCACTCGGTACGTTTGCTGAGTGATGGTGTCATCAGTACAGCACCTAGCGCGCCAGCCTCGGCGGCAGAGGGCGATAGCGAAGCTCGCGCCGACACGCCGGATGACCTATCAGGTGGCAGCGGTGATGACGCCGCACCCGCCGGCGACGCAGATTGGAGCTTCGACGATGTCGCTCGCACTGCCAAGGCACCCGAAGACGACAACGCACGTCCACAACTCGAAGCTCATCAGATTACCTTGCGCGAGCATTTGCTGGAGCAACTCTCTGTCACGTTAGATAATCGGCGCGACCGCGCACTGGTCGAGTTGTTGATTGATGCACTGGATGACAATGGGTATCTGGAAGAGCCCTTGGGTGACATCTTGGCGCGGTTACCAGAAGAGCTTGAGATTGAAATGGACGAGCTTCTGGTGGCGCTCAAACTGCTGCAGAGCTTTGAGCCGGCCGGCGTGGGTGCGCGCGATGCCGGCGAGTGCCTTGCGATTCAGATTCGGCGCATGGACAAGGTTGCATTTGTCACTCGGCGTATGGCACTGACCTTGGTCGAAAACCATCTCGAGCTTTTCGCGCAGCGCGAATTCAACAAGCTGAAAAAAATTCTCGACTGCGACGATGAGGATCTGCGCGAAGCGCAGGCTGTTATCAAACGTTGCAACCCGCACCCCGGGGCCCCGTATGCGGGCGATGTGTCTGACTATGTTGTGCCGGATGTGATTGTCAAACGCGCAAAGAATGGCTGGCAAGTCAGTCTCAACCGCGAGGTTATGCCCAAACTACGCGTCAACGCCATGTACGCGAATATCCTGAAGCAAAACAAAGGTGAAGGCTCGCTCTCGTCACAACTGCAGGAAGCCAAATGGCTTATCAAAAATATGCGGCAACGCTTCGATACGATACTGCGAGTTGCCGAGGCGATCGTAGACCGTCAGCGAAATTTCTTCTCGCACGGCGAAGTAGCCATGCGCCCCCTTGTGCTGCGCGAAATTGCTGATACACTGGGTCTGCATGAAAGCACGATTTCACGTGTCACTACGCAGAAATACATGCTGACGCCGCACGGCATGTTTGAATTGAAATATTTCTTTGGTAGCCATGTCGCGACCGAGGCAGGCGGCGAGGCCTCTTCCACCGCGATACGGGCATTGATCAAGCAACTGATAGGAGCCGAAGACCCAAAGAGCCCATTTTCCGATAGCAAGATCACCGATATGCTGGCAGAGCAGGGTATGGTGGTTGCCCGCCGCACGGTAGCAAAATACCGTGAAGCGCTAAAGATCCCGCCCGTCAACCTGCGCAAATCGCTCTGATGACTATCGCCCGATACCGTACCTGCTGACACTGACTGCGCACTTTCAACCCGATGGGTTGCATCAGGCCGACAGGCATCATTCGGGCAACACGAGTTTTCAACCGTTGCTGTGTTTTTGCCGGCTTACTTTGCAGCAGGCCTGTTCGAACCGCCAGCGACGCCATCCAAGGAGTGCTGTGTATGAATCTTAAGATCAGCGGTCACCATCTGGAACTCACCCCCCCGCTCAGGGAGTATGTGCAAAGCAAGCTCGAGCGCATTAAACGCCATTTCGATCATGTGATTGATGTCACCGTGATCCTCACAGTGGACGACAATACCGAAAAAGACAAACGACAGCGCGCAGAAATCAATCTGCACATGCGAGGGAAAGACCTGCATGTGGAAAGCGAAGCACAAGATATGTACTCAGCCATCGATCTGCTGATGGATAAGCTGGACAGACAAGTCCTCAAGCACAAAGATCGAATACAAGACCATCATCGTACGGCAGCACGCGGTTACAACGGGGCAGCCGAAGTCGCTTGATTAATTCACGATGATCAACAGAGGGCGCGCAAGCGCCCTTTTTTATTCGCGTTCAGATTTCATCGACGGCGAATAGCCTACGGTACTCACGCATCGCATAGCGATCGGTCATGCCGGCAATATAGTCCGCCACTCGGCGCGCCTGAGCAAATAGATCGCTGTCGTCGATCTGATAGTCCGGCGGTAGTAGCTGCGGACCCGAGAGAAAAATACCAAACAAATCTGTGACGATACGACGCGCTTTACTGGTCATGCGGTTGACCTGATAGTGCTGATACAGATTGGTCCGCAGGAATCGCTTGAGTGCCTGCGCTTCAAGCTTCATATCGTCCGAAAGCCCGATCAAAGTTGGCGCATTGCGTACATCGTCCAGGGTCTTGATGCCTGCCTGCTTGATATTGGTCTGCGAATTCTCGATCAGATCAACCACCAATGCATTAATCATGCGCCTTACAGTTTCATTGATCGCGCGTCGACCTGAAATACCTGCAAACTCGCTTTGCACTTCTGCAAAAAATCGCGCGAATAATCCAACCTCTTTCATCTGCGCCACGCTTAACAAACCAGAGCGCAAGCCATCGTCGATATCGTGGTTGTTATACGCGATTTCGTCAGCCAGATTGGCAAGTTGCGCCTCGAGACTAGGCTGTTTTTTTTCAATGAAACGACGCCCTATTTCGCCTAATAACTTTGCATTCGGCAAAGAGCAGTGTTTCAAAATGCCTTCCCGGGTTTCGAAGCTCAGGTTCAAGCCATCGAATGCGCCATACCGCTGCTCTAACGTATCGACCACACGAAGGCTCTGCAGATTATGCTCGAACCCACCGTAATCCTTCATGCAAGCATTCAGTGCATCCTGACCCGCATGCCCAAATGGTGTGTGCCCGAGGTCGTGCGCGAGTGAAATTGCTTCGACTAAATCTTCATTGAGTCGCAGATTACGCGCGAGTGAGCGGGCGATTTGCGCCACCTCGATACTGTGCGTCAAACGCGTTCGGAATAAATCGCCTTCATGATTGACGAATACCTGCGTTTTGTACTCAAGCCGGCGGAATGCTGTGCAGTGAATAATACGATCGCGATCACGCTGAAACTCGCTACGAGTTTGCGGACCAGGTTCGGGGATTTGACGACCGTGCGAATTATCGGTGCGCGCCGCATAGGGCGCGAGTTGTGCTTCGTAAGCGCTGATCATACTCATCGAGCCCGACTCACGGATGTGTGCACGCGGTCAGCGTTGCCTGCAGCAGTTCTAGGGGTACCTCAGTCATCGTGCTGGTGCCGAGCGGCTTGAGCAGGATAAACTTGATCTGACCGCCCTCGTTTTTTTTGTCGACCTCCATCAGATCGAGCCAACGTCCCGCGCCCAGATCGGGCGCTATCGTGGGCAAGCCCGCCGCTTTGACCAGAGCGACAATGCTTGCTTGCTCAGCAGGTGACAAGTAGCCCATCCTGACCGACAAATCAGCAGCCATCGTCATGCCACAACCGACGGCCTCACCGTGTAGCCATTCACCGTAGCCAAGCCCGGCCTCGATCGCATGACCAAAGGTATGGCCAAAATTCAATATCGCTCGCAGACCACTTTCGCGTTCATCTTGGCGCACGACCTCGGCCTTGATTTCACACGAGCGCCGAATTGCATACGCTAGCGCCTGCGCATCGCGCGCCCTGAGCGTCTGCATGTTTTGCTCGAGCCAATGAAAAAAATCGGTATCGATAATGGCACCGTGCTTGATCACCTCAGCCAATCCGGCGGACAACTCACGATCGGGCAATGTAGCCAGCGTGCTGGTGTCCGCCAGCACGATTTGTGGCTGATAAAAAGCCCCGATCATGTTCTTACCGAGCGGATGGTTGATGGCGGTCTTGCCACCAACAGAAGAATCTACTTGCGCCAGCAATGTGGTCGGCACTTGCACGTAAGGCACACCTCGCATGTAAGTCGCTGCGGCGAAACCCGTCATGTCACCAATGACGCCGCCACCCAAAGCAAGCAGACTGGTCTTGCGATCACATTTTTTTTCAAGCAAAGCAGTGAAGATTGCCATCAGATTGTCGACGTTCTTTTCTTCCTCGCCGTCGGGCAGCACGATGGGTATGCATTGCTTGCCAGCCGCTTTCAGTGTTGCGGATACACGATCAAGATAAAGCGGAGCAACGACGGCGTTGGTGACGACTGCGAATTGCCGGCCGGGCAAACCAGCGATCAAGTCAATATCGCTCAGCAAGTCGGTGCCGATCACGATCGGGTAGCTGCGCTCACCCAGATCAACATTCAGCCGCGCAAAGATCGATGCGGTGGTCTGGCTCATACAGTATTCACGGAAGAAGTGGGAGCCACCGTCCAGCCAGACAAGGACAGCTGCGCCAAAATATTTTGAACTACCGATTGCACATTAGGACGTCCGGTCTCAACGGTAATGTGCGCTACTTCTTCATACAGCGGCGCTCGCTGTTGCATCAATTCTTCAATACGCGCTCTTGGATCGGCGGTCTGCAAAAGTGGACGATTGCGGTCGTGGGTGGTACGTTGCACCAGGCTATTGACTGAGGCACGCAGGTACACCACCGTGCCGTGATCTCTCAGATGACGCCGACTCTGCTCATTGAGAATCGCGCCACCGCCCGTTGCAAGCACTATGCCCTGCTGCTG
>JBJTXC010000068.1:0-24958 GCA_046082065.1 Burkholderiaceae bacterium | reverse complement strand
TGGGGATTCGAAAGGCGACGAAGAAAGCGTCGGTGTAGACCGAGGCGCCGAAGGTGCGTGCAATCAGAAACTCGCGAATCAGACCGGTAATGCGTGACAGCAGTGTCATGCCAGATACCGTGGCGAGCGTTCTGTGCAAATTCATGGGGACCGATTATAGCGGCAGACCATGCGCCAGCCGGGATCAGGTTTTCATTCTGAAAACAGCGCCTCTCTGCTGCCGTGCGCGCGCTGGCTCTCACCGAGTTTGCCTATCCAAGCCGTGCTTTGTTATAATCTTCGTTTTTCCAAATTCGGCACGGGGAACAAGTCCGCGCCTTGAACAGGGACCTTTCATGGCAAATTCCGCACAGGCTCGCAAGCGCGCCCGTCAGGCCGTCAAGCAAAATGCGCATAACTCCAGCCAGCGCTCGGCGCTTCGTACTGCAATCAAGGCAGTGCGCAAGGCGATCGAGGCGGGTGACAAGGCAGGCGCGGCGCAAATGTTCCAGTCGCAGGTATCGGTGATCGACCGGATCGCAGACAAGAACATCATTCACAAAAACAAAGCGGCTCGCCACAAGAGCCGCCTGTCCGCAGCGATCAAGTCGCTAGCCTGAGTAGCTGTCCGACCGAGCCTCTCGGTTCCGCAGTTTTCAATCGCCAAATTTAAAGCTTCAGCGCTCCAGCGTTAAATCTTCAGCTTCAGCGCTACAGCGTTAAATCTTCAGCTTTAAATAAACCCGCCGTACCTCAGGTGCCGCGGGTTTTTATTTTGGCAAGCCGGTGACGGCCTCGCCCGGTTTGATATTCCGCTGGCTGAACCAAGATTGCCGCATCTCAAGCGCATAGCGCGCGGCTTGCTTGCTGCAATGCTCGGTGGTGGTGTGCGGTTGCATCTCTTCGATATTGATGATGCGGCCATCGTCGCCGATGAATGCGACCGACAGCGGGATCAGGGTATTTTTCATCCACATGCAAACTTGTCTCGGGGCAGGAAACCGAAACACCATGCCCTCGTTTTGGCCCAGCTTTTCACGAAACATCAGGCCGCGTGCGCGCGACTCGGGTGTGCTGGCCACTTCGGCCTGAATCAGGTGGACGCCGATATTGATTGAAATTCGCGGGAAGTCCTGGGCGCCAAGTGTGAGTGGCAGCCAGAGTATGCCGAGTAGCAGCAGGTATCTCATGGGGGTCTCGACAACGCAACGCGTGGATTTTAAACCGCAGCCATGCGCCGGCCCAGGTTAATCATCGGGCCAGGCGGCGGGATCGATTTCGCACCACTCGCCAGGCAACAGGGGATGGGTTGCCAGCGAAACGGGTCCGATAGATTGCCGCACCAGTCTCAGGGTTGGCAAGCCGACCGCCGCTGTCATTCGCCTGACCTGACGGTTTTTACCCTCGGTCAAGGTCAGCGCCAGCCAATCAGTGGGTATGGTGGGCCGCTCGCGCACCGGCGGCTCACGCGGCCACAACCAGTGGGGCGGCTGAATCCGCACTGCTTTGCAATCGCGTGTCGTGAAGTCATTCAGTTGCACTGGCGCGCGCAGTCTCGCCAATTGCGCGGGTTGCGCCAAACCTTCCACCTGAACCAAATAGGTTTTTGATTTTTCATGCTTGGGGTGGCTGATTTTCTGCTGCAAGCTGCCATCGTCAGTGAGCAGCATCAGGCCTTCGCTGTCGGCGTCGAGCCGGCCGGCTGGGTAGATGCCAGGATGCTTCAGGAAATCTGCCAGACAGGGGCGGCTGGCGTGTGGCGAAAACTGACAAATCACGCCAAACGGTTTGTTGAAAAGAATTAGTGTCATCGAGCGAAGAATGCAGGCTGGTTTTGTGGCATCAAGCAAAATTCTAGTGCATAATACGAAACGTAGGTCTTATGTCTTATATAAGACCTGGGAACCGGCTGGCGCCAGACGCAGATTCAAGCTGACGGCGCGATTCCCCCACTACAATCCCATCATCCGCCCATCTTCGGAGATAAACGATGTACCAACATATCAAGGTGCCCGCCGAGGGTCAGAAAATTACGGTCAACCCGGATTTCTCGTTGAACGTGCCGGACCAACCAATCATTCCCTACATCGAGGGCGACGGCACCGGCGTGGATATCAGCCCGGTGATGATCAAGGTAATCGATGCGGCGGTTGCCAAAGCCTACGGCGGCAAGCGCAAGATCAGCTGGATGGAAATTTATGCCGGCGAGAAATCGACGCAGGTCTATGGTCCGGATGTCTGGCTGCCGGAAGAAACGCTGAAGGTCCTGAAAGACTATGTGGTGTCGATTAAGGGTCCGCTGACCACGCCGGTGGGCGGTGGAATCCGCTCGCTCAACGTTGCCTTGCGTCAGGAGCTCGATCTGTATGTTTGCTTGCGGCCGGTGCGCTACTTCAAAGGTGTGCCGTCGCCATTGAAGGAGCCCGAGAAAACCGACATGGTGATTTTCCGCGAGAACTCGGAAGACATTTACGCCGGAATCGAATGGCAAGAGGGTACGGATGGCGCCAAGAAAGTGATCGATTTCCTGATCAAGGAGATGGGGGTCAAGAAAATTCGTTTCCCGCAAAGTTCGGGCATAGGCGTCAAGCCGGTGTCGCGCGAGGGTACCGAACGGTTGGTGCGCAAAGCGATTCAATATGCAATCGACAATGACAAGCCTTCGGTCACTTTGGTCCACAAGGGCAACATCATGAAATACACCGAAGGCGGCTTCCGCGATTGGGGTTATGACTTGGCGCAAAAGGAGTTCGGCGCTCAGTTGATGGACGGCGGCCCGTGGTGCAGCTTTAAAAATCCAAAGACCGGCAAAGATATTGTGGTGAAGGATGCAATCGCAGACGCTTTCCTGCAGCAAATCCTGTTGCGCCCCGCGGAATACGGTGTGATCGCCACCCTCAACCTGAATGGTGATTACATCTCCGACGCCCTCGCAGCGCAAGTGGGCGGGATCGGTATTGCACCGGGCGCGAATTTGTCTGACTCGGTAGCGATGTTCGAAGCGACTCACGGCACGGCGCCGAAGTATGCTGGCAAGGACTACGTCAATCCCGGGTCTGTAATTCTTTCGGCTGAAATGATGCTGAGACACATGGGTTGGTTTGAGGCGGCTGATTTGGTGATCAGCTCGATGGAAAAGTCGATTTCCTCAAAGAAAGTGACCTACGATTTCGCGCGCTTGATGGAGGGATCGACCCAGGTCTCCTGCTCGGGGTTTGGTGACGTGATGATTCAGCAAATGTGATCTTGATTTTCCGAAAAACAAAGGCCGGGTATTCCGACCTTTTTTTTTTGGTGTCACAACA
Organism: Burkholderiaceae bacterium; assembly: GCA_046082065.1. Classification (GTDB taxonomy): domain Bacteria; phylum Pseudomonadota; class Gammaproteobacteria; order Burkholderiales; family Burkholderiaceae_D; genus Pernthalerella. The sequence goes on along the minus strand of JBJTXC010000068.1, from coordinate 21,674 downwards.
TAATGAACTTTTACCCGCACAGGCAGTCTTTAAGTGCAGTCTTTATCGGATTAAAGATCATTGAGACAAAATAAAGATGGCTGAAACAAAAAACCCTCGGATTAACCGAGGGTTTGGAACTGCAGTTCGCCAGATGCCGCATTAATCAGCTGGCGAGTTGAATATTTGAAGCCTGCTTTCCCTTCGGACCTTGGGTTACCTCAAAAGAAACCTCTTGTCCTTCCTTCAGGGTCTTGAAGCCGGACATTGTGATTGCAGAGAAATGCGCAAACAAATCTTCGCCACCATCGTCCGGAGTGATAAAACCGAAGCCTTTGGCATCGTTAAACCACTTGACCTTACCTTTTGCCATAAAACAGTCTTTCTAACAGGGGCCAATCACACGAGCGCTAAAAGCAAGAGCCCTGCATAAAGCTGACCCCCTCCATTATTGCTCCTCCTCATGTCAATAAGTGCTATAACCCACATATTGATCTTTTGCATTGTTCTGGCAAAAAATAGAAAAGTCAAGCAAATTGTCAAAAATGCCAGATTCGCCTGCTGAAGCCTTGAAACTCAGTCAAATTGCGCCATTTTCGGATTACCTGATTACCCGATTCCGGGTTATTGTTATCAAGTCAGCGCATGCCTTGGAAAGCAAGTAATATCGAATTGAGCTTGGATCCGCGCTGTAACGCGGGTTACCTAGCGTGGTGTGGGCGATAGAATAGAAGCATGGCAACTAATAGCGACAATGGCACTCTGCTCGTACGGAAAGAGAAAAAGGCGGCCACCAAGCCGCCGCCGATGTACCACGTAGTATTGCTGAATGACGATTACACGCCGATGGAGTTTGTTGTGGCCGTCATCCAGGAGTACTTCAACAAGGACCGCGAGACAGCGACTCAAATCATGCTCAAAGTTCATCGTGACGGCAAGGGCTTGTGCGGTGTCTATCCAAAAGACATTGCCAGCACCAAAGTCGAATTGGTATTAACCCATGCCAGAAAGGCGGGGCACCCGCTGCAGTGCGTGATGGAGGAAGCATGATCGCCCAGGAACTCGAAGTTAGTTTGCATATGGCCTTTGTCGAGGCAAGACAAGCCCGGCATGAGTTCATTACCGTCGAGCACCTGTTGCTGGCATTGCTGGATAACCCGTCGGCTGCCGAGGTATTGCGGGCCTGTGCGGTCAGCATCGACGACCTGCGCAAGACACTATCGAACTTCATTACCGACAACACGCCTACTGTTCCGGGCACCAGCGAAGTGGATACCCAGCCGACGCTCGGCTTTCAGCGGGTGATACAGCGCGCCATCATGCATGTGCAGTCGGCGTCGAATGGCAAAAAAGAAGTCACGGGTGCGAATGTGCTGGTGGCTATCTTTGGCGAGAAAGATTCGCATGCGGTGTACTACCTGCATCAGCAAGGCGTGACGCGTTTGGACGTGGTGAACTACATCTCTCACGGCGTGCGCAAGGATCAGCAACCCGAGCCGCAAAAAACCTCGGAGAGCGCAGACGAGGCGCAAGCCGAAGGACCACAAAAAGAAAGCGCGCTGGATCAATTCACTCAAAACCTCAACAAGCTTGCAGCCGAGGGCAAGATCGATCCGCTGATCGGACGTGAAGCCGAAGTAGAGCGCGTTATCCAGACACTGTGCCGCCGCCGCAAGAACAACCCGCTACTGGTCGGTGAAGCGGGTGTCGGCAAGACTGCGATTGCGGAGGGCTTGGCTTGGCGTGTGGTGCAGAGTGATGTACCCGAGATTTTGCAAAACGCTGTGGTGTACTCCCTTGACATGGGTGCGCTGCTGGCGGGCACCAAGTATCGAGGTGATTTCGAGCAGCGACTGAAAGCCGTGCTCAAGCAGATGAAAGCCAATCCGAATGGCATTTTGTTCATCGACGAGATTCATACCATCATCGGTGCGGGTTCTGCCTCGGGCGGTACCTTGGATGCGTCCAACTTGCTCAAGCCCGCGCTATCGTCGGGTCAGTTGAAGTGCATCGGCGCCACGACCTTTAACGAGTTCCGCGGTGTGTTCGAGAAAGATCACGCACTATCGCGTCGTTTCCAGAAAATTGATGTCAACGAGCCGACCGTCGAGCAAACTGTGCAAATCTTGCGCGGGCTGAAATCGCGTTTCGAAGAGCATCACGGCGTGAAATACTCAGCGTCAGCATTGACCTGCGCTGCAGAACTTGCTGCACGCTTTATCAATGACCGCCATCTGCCGGACAAGGCGATTGATGTGATTGACGAAGCCGGCGCAGCGCAGCGCATCTTGCCAAAGTCCAAGCAAAAGAAAACCATTGGCAAATCCGAGATTGAAGACATCATTTCGAAGATTGCACGTATTCCGCCGCAGTCCGTTAATCAGGACGATCGCACCAAGCTCCAGACCATTGAGCGTGATCTGAAGAACGTGGTGTTCGGTCAAGATCCAGCGATCGAAGCACTCGCTGCGGCGATCAAGATGGCACGCGCTGGCTTGGGCAAGATGGATAAGCCCATTGGTTCTTTCTTGTTCTCCGGTCCTACCGGCGTGGGCAAGACCGAAGTCGCCAAGCAACTCGCCTTCATTCTGGGCATTGAATTGATTCGCTTTGACATGTCGGAGTACATGGAGCGCCACGCCGTGAGCCGACTGATTGGCGCGCCACCGGGTTATATCGGTTTCGATCAGGGTGGTTTGCTGACCGAGGCAGTCACCAAGAAGCCGCCCGCGGTGCTATTGCTCGACGAAATCGAGAAAGCCCACCCGGATGTATTCAACATCTTGTTGCAGGTGATGGATCACGGCACGCTCACCGACAATAATGGTCGCAAAGCTGATTTCCGTAACGTGATCATCATCATGACCACCAATGCTGGTGCCGAGAGCTTGCAGAAGCGGACCATAGGTTTCACGGAAACCAAGCAGGCCGGCGATGAGATGGCGGATATCAAGCGCATGTTCACGCCAGAGTTCCGTAATCGTTTGGACGCCACGATCAGCTTCCGCGCGCTGGATGAGGAGATCATTCTGCGCGTGGTCGATAAATTCCTGATTCAGCTTGAGGAGCAACTGCACGAGAAGAAAGTGGAAGCGACCTTCAGCGAGTCCTTGCGCAAGTTCCTGGCGAAGAAGGGATTTGATCCGCTGATGGGTGCCCGTCCGATGTCTCGTCTGATTCAGGACATGATACGCAAGGCGCTGGCCGACGAATTGCTATTTGGCCGTTTGATTAATGGTGGTCGCGTCTCGGTTGAAATGGATGAGAGCGAGCAGATTAAGCTTGAGTTTGCCGAAGGTGATGCGCCACCACCGGCTGCGCCACCGCAAGAAGCAGCAGAGGTTGAGTAAGCGCTGCGCGATTTGAATTTCTAATCGGTAAAAAAGCCCGCCTGGTTCGGCGGGCTTTTTTATTTGCACGGGTGCAGACTTGCTTTCAGGTCATCAAGGTACCAAGGGTTTTTTGCCGGCTTGTTTTTTTCTGATCTCGGCGAGGGTGTCTCGCATCTGGCGTTGCCGCTCACCCGTCCAAGGGTGAAGTGCGGTGTAACTGTTCAGCACGGTGGCGGGATAGCGTTGAGCCAACCGGTCCAGAGTAGCTATCGCACTCAACAAGTCGGATCCCGTGCGAGCCAGCATGTACAGTGCCATGCGATCCGCTTCCTGATCCAGCTTTTCATCCATCGGCTTTAATCCGGCACTACCTGCAAAGCCGCTCAGGTCAGGCGTCGGTGGTAGCAGGGTGTCGATGATGGCTGCCATAGTGGCGCGGGTCTGCATGGCGGCAGCATGCTGTTGAACATTATGTGCGATCTCTCTCGCCAAGATGACAGCGAGTTCCTGATCGGATAGCTCTGCCAACAAACCAGTGGTCACCATGATGCGGCGGCCATCCGAATAAGCATTCACATGGGGTGCATTGCCGATATCAATGGTGAACGCACAGGCGGTCGTCAGCGCAACCTTCAGCGTCATCGGCTGTCCATTTCGCAGCAGCGCCACGTCAACTTCAGTGGTTTGCCTGAGCAGCGGGGCAAGTACGCGCGCTGTTTCGGTTTCGGCTTGTGGTCCTTGGGGAATGGGCTTGCCGGCAATTGCAATTAACGCGTCGCCTCGCTGCACGCCCGCGCGTTGCGCACCACTCCCGTCAAGGACCTGCACTATTCGTAACGCTTCATCCGTTCCCAAGCGCGCAATGGCCGCATCACGCAGCTCTGCCGGGTAAGAGTAACGATTTTTGGCAGTGAACCCAAGCAGTGGTCGAGCAGCAGTTTTACAAAGCACTGCATTCTTGACGATCAGCGGTGCAATCACACGATACACGCGATCTTGCTGCGCGATCAGCTGATCAAACGCTTGCTCTTGGGTTGGGTGACTGCGGGCACCGCGGGGCTTTGCTGTCGAGCTGTGGGTCGAGCTGGAGGCAGAGCCGGGTGTCGCATCCGGTGTTACGGAAGATGTACTGATGAGCGAGCAGCCAGTGAATGCGAGTACCGATACCAAGCAGGTTAGGGTTGCACGCAGACGGCGCCGCATCTCGCTCACCTCATTATTTGCCAGTACTGCCGAACCCGCCGCGACCGCGCTCACTCTCGGTAAATTCATCGACGACATTGAAAGCGACTTGCAGTACAGGGACGATCACCAGTTGAGCTAAGCGTTCCATCGGATTCAGGATGAACGAGGCGCTGCCCCGATTCCACGTCGACACCATCAGCTCGCCTTGGTAATCGGAATCAATCAGACCCACCAGATTGCCGAGCACGATACCGTGTTTGTGGCCCAAGCCACTGCGCGGCAGGATCATCGCCGCATACGCAGGGTCAGCGATATGAATCGCGAGGCCAGTCGGGATCAGATGCGTGCTACCTGGCTCAAGTGTCAACGGTGCGTCGATGCAGGCGCGCAGATCAAGCCCTGCACTACCGGGCGTAGCGTAGGTGGGCAGTTGCTCACGCAACTGTTGATTCAGGATTTTGACATCAATGGTTTTCATTCGGGTGCCATGTTATCGGTTGGCCACATCACTAACGCACTTCTTAAAAAACAAGTCATCAGGTTGGAGAGTGAATCTGATGGCGATCCGGTAATCTTACTTACGTCTTGTGGCCAGGCAAGCGACTTGCGATTTCCTCAATCAGCCTATCCGCCAGCTGATCTTTACTGGCACGCGGTAGTGAAGTGTGGCCTCGCGCGTCAAACAGCACCAGTTCATTATCGTCTTGGCCAAAAGTTTGATGACCGATATTGCCGACCAATAGCGGAATGTTCTTCTTGATTCGCTTGGCCGCGCCATACTCGAGCAGATTTTCAGATTCTGCTGCAAAGCCCACGCAGTAAGGCGGCGAGGGCAGCGCGGCTACGGTCGCAAGAATATCGGGATTGATTTCAAATGTCAGCGACGGCGCATTGTTATCTTGCTTCTTGATTTTCTGCGGGTTGAACTCGGCCACACGCCAGTCGGCCACTGCAGCAACTGCAATGAACACCTGATGCTCGTGAACGCAAGCCATCACGGCGTCGTGCATCTGCTGCGCCGTCGTCACTGAAATTCTGCGCACGTCAGCTGCTGGCGTTAATGCGGTAGGCCCTGACACTAACGTGACTGATGCGCCTGCCATAGCCGCTGCGCGCGCGATGGCGTAACCCATTTTGCCGGACGATAAATTCGTGATGCCACGCACGGGGTCGATCGGTTCGAACGTCGGGCCGGCGGTGATAAGTATTTTTTTGCCGCTGAGGTGCTTCGGATAAAAGAAATTCTGTAACGAAGAAAGCAATGACTCCGGCTCCATCATGCGACCCAGCCCGGTCTCGCCGCATGCCTGCTTTCCTGCGACAGGACCGAGTAAGTGCACGCCATCTTGCTTCAACTGCAGCACATTGCGTTGGGTAGCCGGGTTCTCCCACATCTCGACATTCATGGCGGGTGCAACCAGCAGTGGCAAAGTCGCAGGTCGCGCCAGGCACAGCGCAGATAAAAGATCATCGGCCGCGCCATGTACCAGCTTGCGCATGAAGTCAGCGGAGCAGGGCGAGATGACGATCGCATCAGCATCGCGGCTGAGATCAATATGCGCCATGTGGTTGGAGATGCGGCTGTCCCACTGGTCCGAGAATACCGGGCGTCCCGACAACGCCTGCATGGTCACCGGGGTAATGAACTGCTGCGCAGAGCCCGTCATCACGACCTGCACTGACGCGCCGGCCTTCACCAACCCGCGCGCAAACTCGGCCGCCTTGTAGCAGGCAATGCCGCCGGAGAGGCCGAGTACGATGTGTTTGCCTGCAAGCGTCATAGGGCTCAACGATTGACTCGTCGCAATTCATCCAACACGAATAATGCCGCACCCACAGTAATCGCGCTATCGGCGACATTGAATGCAGGCCAGTGCAGGGTACCGATATGAAAGTCTAGAAAATCGATGACGTGACCGTAGATCAGTCTGTCAATCAGGTTGCCAACTGCGCCGCCCAAGATGAGCGATAACGACCAGCAGAACAGACGCTGTGATGCATTCTTCCAAAGCATCCAAATAATCGCTAGCGAAACGAAGAACGCCAAGCCACTGAAGAACCAGCGCTGCCAGCCGCCGGAGTTCGACAGAAAGCTGAACGCAGCACCCTGGTTGTACACCATCACCAAATTGAAGTACGGGGTCATCACTTCCGACTGGCCGTACACCAGCAGGCGCGACATGGTGATCTTGGTGACCTGATCGAGCAATACAATAATGACCGCAATGCCTAGCCACATGAGCAGGCCACCTGATTTTTTTGCCATGCAAATAATCCTGATTCAGGCGATCACGCGCGATTCGCCGTGGCCGAACAGATTGGCCACGCAGCGACCACAAATACTCGAATGCTGATGGTCCACGCCCACGTCGGCGCGATAATGCCAGCACCGTTCACATTTTTTATGTGTTGATGGTGTGACGATTAATTTTTCATCTGCCTCATCGGCTACTAGAATGACGATTACTGCAGAGGTAATCAAAACAAACTTTAAATCGTCGCCAAAGCTCTGAAGTAGTGCCAGCTTGTCACCCGAGACATACATCTCAACCTCGGCTTGTAGCGATGAGCCGATGGCGCCCGAGGCGCGTACTTCTTCCAATTGCTTCAATACCGCAGCGCGAATTAACTGCAGCGATTCATAGCGCTGCAATAGCGCTGCGCTATCAGCAATGGCGGGTAGGGTATAAAACGTTTGCGTGAATATTGTCTCGCCACCGGCCTGATAATTTTCTTCATTGGTCAATACCGCCCACGCCTCTTCAGCGGTAAAAGAAAGTATGGGGGCCATCAGCCGCAGCAGTGCATGCGTGATATGCCAAAGCGCAGTTTGCGCCGAACGACGCGCACTCGACTGAGCACCGCTGGTGTACAAACGATCTTTCAGTACATCGAGGTAGAACCCGCCCAGCTCTTCCGAGCAGTACATCTGCAGCTTGGCTACCACTGGATGAAACTCATATTCATCAAAATGCGTCTGAATTTCTGCCTGCAATTGCGCGACGCGCGCAATCGCATAGCGATCGATTTCGAGTAACTGATCGATAGGTACGGCGTCGGTATGACTGTTAAAGTCAGCGGTGTTCGCAAGCAGAAAACGTAGCGTGTTCCGGATACGGCGGTAGCTTTCGACCACGCGCTTCAAAATCTCGTCTGAGATGGATAGCTCGCCAGAGTAATCAGTCGCTGCGACCCAGAGCCGTAAAATTTCGGCACCCAAGGTGTCAGATACTTTTTGCGGTGCCACCACATTACCCTTGGACTTGGACATTTTCTTGCCCTCGCCATCGACCACAAAGCCGTGCGTTAGTAATGCCTTGTAGGGCGCACGACCATCCAGCATAGACCCAGTCAGCAGCGAGGAATGGAACCAGCCGCGGTGCTGGTCAGAGCCTTCGAGATACAAGTCGGCAGGAAATTGCAGTGAATCAGCGTGCGAACCACGCAGAACGGTGTAATGTGTCGCGCCTGAATCGAACCAGACATCCAGCGTATCACGATTTTTCTCGTACTGTTCGGCGTCGGTACCCAGAAACTCTGCCGGATCAATCTGATGCCAAGCTTCGATACCTTGCTGCGCTACCAGGTGCGCAACTTTCTCCAACAGTGCCGGCGTATTCGGGTGCAGTTCACCCGTCTCTTTATGTACAAAAAACGGCATCGGCACGCCCCACTGACGCTGGCGAGATAGTGTCCAGTCCGGGCGATTCGCGATCATGCCGTGTAGTCGCGCCTTGCCCCATGCCGGATAAAAACGCGTCGCTTCTACGGCAGCCAATGCAGTCTCGCGCAAGCTGGCGCCCCCTGCATTGGGGCGTCGATCCATCGCGGCGAACCATTGCGACGTGGCGCGGTAAACAATCGGTGTCTTATGTCGCCAGCAGTGCATGTAGCTATGATCAAACATGATCAGTTTGAATAACGCACCAGCTTGCTCAAGTGCAGCGCAAATCGGCTTTGATGCTTCCCAGATCGTCATGCCGCCGAATAGCGGCAGGCTGGAAGCAAAATGTCCATCACCCATCACCGGACTGAGAATTTCATCATCACGCAGCCCATGCGCTTTGCATGATGCATAGTCTTCAATGCCATACGCAGGTGCAGAGTGCACAATGCCGGTGCCGGAATCAGCAGTCACATAATCACCCAGATAGACCGGCGACAGACGATCGTAGCCTTTGTCTATGGTGGCGAGCGGGTGATGAAATTTCACCATCGATAGACGCTCGCCTTGCGTGGTCGCGATTACTTTGCCTTCCAAGCCGTATCGTTGCAGGCAATTCTCGACCAGTGCGTTGGCGAGAATCAGTAGCATGGGTTTGCCATCACGCTCGGTTTGTACCAGCGCATAGTCAAACTCCGGGTGCATATTCAGTGCTTGGTTCGAGGGTATGGTCCACGGCGTGGTGGTCCAGATCACCAAAAATCCTGTTTGCGTTGGCAGTGATGCGAGACCGAAAGCATTTGCGATTTTTTCATGTTCAGCAAATGGAAAGCCGACATCGATCGCAGGATCGCGTTTGTCTTGATATTCAACTTCGGCTTCCGCCAAAGCCGAGCCACAGTCAAAACACCAGTTGACCGGCTTCAGGCCGCGGTAGACATAGCTCTTTTCAAGAATTTTGCCGAGCGCGCGGATTTCATCCGCCTCATTGCGCGGGCTCATCGTGAGATAGGGTTTATCCCAATCGCCCAGCACACCTAAACGGATGAAGTCTTTTTTCTGCCGCTCGATCTGTTCTGCGGCATACGATCGCGATTTGGCGAGCACCTCGGCAGTGGGCAGATGTTTTCCGTATTGCTTTTCAATTTGAATCTCGATCGGCATGCCGTGGCAATCCCAACCGGGCACATACTGTGCGTCAAACCCACCCAGCTGACGGGTTTTGACGATCATGTCTTTCAAAATTTTGTTCACCGCATGGCCGATATGAATATCGCCATTGGCATACGGCGGGCCATCGTGCAAGATGAACTTGGGTCGTCCCACTGAGGCCTGACGAATGCGTTGGTACAAAGCTTTTTTCTGCCATGTGGCGACCCATTGCGGCTCACGCTTGGCGAGATCGCCGCGCATCGGGAACGCGGTCTCGGTCATGTTGACTGGGTACTTACTTTCAGGCTTCTTGCTTTGATCAGACATGAAGGGGGCAGGTTGGGTCAGAAGTGAATATGGCTCAAGCCGCGACTTTGTCGGCAAAATAGGCGCGGGCGTTGCGCGCATCGGTTTCGATGGCCTGCGTCAGACTTTGCAGATCATCGTATTTTTCCTCGTCGCGTAATTTCTTCAAAAATTCGACGTGAATCAATTTGCCGTAGCAGTCGGCAGCAAAGTCAAACAGATGTACTTCCAGCAGCACGCGGCCGTTGTCTTCTACAGTGGGTCTGACACCAAGGCTTGCCACCGCAGGCAAAGCATGATCAGCCAATCCATGTACGTTGACGACGAAGATGCCGGATAGCGCCGGCCGACGATGTGCAATTCTCAAATTCAAGGTTGGAAAGCCAATGCTACGCCCGAGCTTGCGACCATGGAGTACATGGCCGGAGATTGCATACGGGTGACCGAGTAACTCACGGGTTTGATCCAGATCGCCAGCCAGCAACGCGGCGCGCACAGCAGACGAAGAAATTCGCGTGTTGTTATGTGTCACGGTCGGCAGTGCAACCACCTCAAAGCCAAGCCGCTGTCCGGCAGATTGCAGCATCGCCAGATCGCCCAAGCGTTTTGCTCCGAAGCGAAAGTCGTCACCGACGATCAACCACTTCACATGCAAGCCATCAACAAGGATATCTTCGATAAAACGCTCCGCGGGTTGCGCGGCAAACGAGCCATTGAAGTGCTCGACAATCACGCGATCCACACCGCAATCGGACAGTGATTGCAATTTGTCGCGCAGGTTGGCGATTCGGCGTGGCGCACGCGATTCATCACCCGAGATTTGCGCGAAGTACTCACGCGGGTGCGGCTCGAAAGTCATCACAGCCGTCTCCACCTTCAAACGGGCGGCTGCCGCAGAGAGTTTCTCGAGCAGCGCGCGATGACCACGATGAACGCCATCGAAATTACCGATGGTCAAAGCGCAAGGACGGCGCGATTCAGCGTTGGGAAGTCCGCGGAAAACTCTCATGGGTGGGCTATCAACTGCCGCCTCAGTGAAAACCCTCGATTATAGAGACTTTCGAGCGGGCCTCTGAGCCCTCAGAACTCCCCCCACAGCGCATGCAGGGCGGCCAATGCTGCGATACCGGCGGTTTCGGTTCTGAGTACCCGGCTACCGATCGACAGACAGATCGCGCCGCGCGCGATCGCCAGCTGTTCCTCCGATTCACTCAGCCCGCCCTCGGGGCCGACAATCAAAGTGACGGGTTGTGCGGGACGATGTCTGGCCCAATCAGCCAGTGACTGCTGAGCGCGTGGCGACAACAAGATGCGCGGGTGCAGATCGTGCTGCGCGATCCAGCTCGTCAACGGGATCGGTGTCGCGACCGAGGGCAGCCGATTACGTCCAGATTGCGCTGATGCTGCAGCAACAACAGCACGCCAATGCATCAGCTTTTTATCTGCGCGCTCTTCAGACAGGCGCACCACCGAGCGCGCCGTGATCAGCGGTTGGACGGTGGTTACGCCGAGTTCGACAGCTTTCTCGATCACCCAGTCCATCTTGCCTGCCTCGGGCAGCGCCTGCGCCAGCGTCAGCGCGTGCCCAGGTTCGGCTTCCCGTGCATCAAAAGTTTTGATGTGCGCAATCGCTCGGTGCTTGTCGACCAAGGTGAGCGTTCCAGCAAACTCGCCGCCCCGTCCATTAAACAGGGTAACAACATCGCCGACCTTCAATCGAAGTACGCCGATGTGGCGAGCGATATCCGCCGGTAACTCGAACTGAGTGCCGACCTCAAGCGCATGATCAAAATAAAAGCGGGGCATGTTCAAGTGAGTCGCGATGGCCACGGGTTGTGGCCTGCGCTGATTGTAAGTGGGCTGAGGTGGTCTGGTAAAATCGCGCGCTTTTCCACCGGTCTGCGCTCCTGCCGCCGGCGGCCGTCTAATCCAGCCCGGCTTGCCAACATGACTACCTCCCAAGACACCCGCAGTATGGCGAACGCGATTCGCGCGTTGGCAATGGATGCAGTACAAAAGGCCAACTCAGGTCACCCCGGCATGCCGATGGGCATGGCTGAAATCGCGGTTGCTTTGTGGTCCAGGCATTTACGGCACAACCAGGCCGACCCCGCGTGGGCCGACCGCGATCGCTTTGTGGTGTCGAACGGTCATGGCTCCATGCTTCACTACGCGTTACTCCATTTGTCGGGCTACGACTTGCCGATGGACGAGTTGAAAAATTTCCGCCAACTACATTCCAAGACGCCGGGTCACCCTGAAGTTGGCATCACGGCCGGCATCGAGACCACCACCGGCCCACTCGGGCAGGGAATTGCGAATGCAGTCGGTATGGCGCTGGCAGAATGGTTACTGGCTGCGCGCTTCAACAAGCCTGGCTTCAAGATCGTTGATCACCACACCTATGTGTTCTTGGGTGACGGCTGCCTGATGGAAGGGATCAGCCACGAAGTGTGCTCGTTGGCAGGCACCTTGGGGCTCTCGAAGCTGATCGTGCTGTATGACGATAACGGTATCTCCATCGACGGCGACGTCGACGGTTGGTTCAAAGACGATACGCCCAAACGATTCGAGGCGTACGGCTGGAACGTCATGCCGAAAGTGGATGGTCATGACGTGGCCGCGGTCGATGCCGCGATTGCGAAGGCCAAACTGTCAAGCAAGCCAACCCTAATCTGTTGCAAGACCGTGATTGGCAAGGGCGCGCCGAACATGGAGGGTACCGACAAAGTGCATGGTGCTGCCTTGGGCGACGCAGAGATCGCAGCGACCCGCGCTGCCATCGGTTGGTCTCATCCACCCTTTGAAATTCCGGCACCGGTCTATGCTGCTTGGGACGCCAAAGCAAGCGGCAAGACACTGCAATCTGCATGGGCCGACATGTTCGCAGCGTATCGCTCGCAATTTCCGGCAGATGCCGCAGAGTTCGAGCGCCGCATGAAGGGTGATTTACCGGCGACATTTGATCAAACGGTCAGCGCCATGATCGCCGCTTGTATCGAGAAGAAGGAAACCATTGCCACCCGCAAGGCTAGCCAAAACGCGATTCAAGCACTGTCTGCCGCGCTGCCTGAATTTCTCGGCGGTTCGGCCGATCTGACCGGATCCAATCTGACCAATTGGAAGGAGTGCGTTGCATTGCGCGCCGGACAGCCGGGTAACCATATCAATTACGGTGTACGCGAATTCGGCATGAGTGCCATCATGAATGGTGTGGCACTGCATGGGGGCTTCATACCTTTCGGAGCCACCTTCCTCACGTTTTCCGATTACAGCCGTAATGCATTACGAATGGCAGCGTTGATGAAGCAACGCACTTTGTTCGTGTTTACGCATGACTCGATCGGATTGGGTGAAGATGGGCCAACGCATCAATCAGTTGAGCATGTATCCAGCCTGCGACTGATTCCGAATCTTGATAATTGGCGCCCGTGCGATACCGTGGAATCGGCAGTGGCTTGGGCTGAAGCAGTCAAACGGCATGATGGTCCCAGCACGCTGATTTTTTCGCGTCAAAACTTGCCTTTCGTTGAGAGAGATCCCGCACAAGTGAATCTGATTGCGCGTGGCGCCTATGTGCTGCGTGATGCTGCGGCTGCCAAGGCAATCATCATTGCTACGGGCTCCGAGATTGAGTTGGCGCTTAAGTCAGCCGAGCAGCTTGCCGCCGACGGTGTGCCAGTTCGAGTCGTATCGATGCCCTCTGCCGATGTATTCGCCCGTCAAGACGCCAACTACCAGGCCAGTGTTTTGCCGAAAGGTATGCCGCGGGTGGCGGTCGAAGCGGGCGTGACTGATTTCTGGTTCAAGTATGTTGGGCTGGACGGTAAAGTCATTGGTATCGACAGCTTTGGCGAGTCGGCACCCGCGAATGCTCTATTCAACTATTTCGGCTTCACCACCGATCGCGTGGTGGCTGCGGTCAGGTCGGTCTTGCACTGATCTGAACAGGTACGGTTAACAACCATCGCTATCAGGAGAACTGAATGACCATCAAAGTTGCCATCAATGGTTACGGCCGGATTGGCCGCAACGTGTTGCGTGCTCACTATGAAGGTGGAAAAAAGAACGATATCCAAATTGTTGCGATTAATGATCTGGGTAAGCCCGAGTCCAACGCGCATTTGACGCGCTATGACACGGCGCACGGCAAGTTTCCCGGTACGGTGACGGTAGAGGGAGACACCATGATCGTCAATGGCGACAAGATTCGCGTCTTTGCAGAGCGCGATCCAGCTCAAATCCCTTGGGGTGAACTCGGTGTTGATGTGGTGCTGGAGTGCACCGGCTATTTCACTTCCAAAGAAAAAGCGTCAGCGCATTTAAAGGGCGGCGCCAAGAAGGTCATTATTTCGGCACCGGGCGGCAAGGACGTCGATGCGACCGTGGTGTATGGCGTCAACCAGTCGGTCCTGAAATCAACCCACACCGTGATCTCGAATGCTTCATGCACGACTAACTGCCTAGCACCGCTGGTCAAACCGCTTAACGACACGATTGGTGTATTGAACGGCTTGATGACCACTGTGCATGCCTACACCAATGATCAGGTACTGACGGATGTCATGCACGAAGATTTGCGTCGTGCTCGTTCGGCAACCATGTCCATGATTCCGACTAAAACCGGTGCTGCGGCAGCGGTAGGTCTAGTACTACCTGAACTCGACGGTAAGCTCGATGGTTATGCGATTCGGGTACCGACAATCAATGTATCGGTGGTGGATCTTTCCTTTATCGCAGCGCGGGACACTAGTGTTGACGAAGTCAACGCCATCATGAAAGAAGCGGCTGATGGTGCATTGCATGGTGTCTTGACTTACAACACCGATCAGTTGGTATCGATCGATTACAACCATAATCCGGCATCGTCCAACTTTGACGCCACGCTCACCAAAGTTTCCGGACGACTCGTCAAAGTCTCATCCTGGTATGACAACGAATGGGGCTTTAGTAACCGTATGTTGGATACGACGGTTGCATTAATGAACGCAAAGTGAGTGTAGCTGTGTGGCGCCATTCGTTGTGGCGTAGCCTTTTGCTCTCGATAAAAATTCCGCTGGCGTTGTTGGGACCCCCTTGCCGTACGTTATGTACTGTCTGCGGGGCTCCCGCCTAGCCAGCGACCGCACCGCTTCGCGATGCTAATTTTTATCAATAGCTTTCTCGCGTTGCTCATTGAATCGCCCCTCAGATATCAGCCAAGTAAGAAAGTTTGCTTGTTCAAAAAAAAGGATCGCGTTTGCGATCCTTTTTTAAATTGACGGACGAGATTATTTCTGTGAAGTCCTGATAAATATCGCGTCTCCGATTTTATTGAAGGCCGACTCATATACCTTTGGATCAAGAATGGGCTTTTCACGGTTGGATTGTTGTCCATACTCTCGCAGCGTCTTGTCGCGCTGAACAAAATTCAACCGAACTTTTGTGCTTTTGCTTCCGAGCTCTTCCACAAATGCTGTTACTGCAGTCTTTCCCTCTGAGCGCAAGTTACTGATATTTTCCAGAAATGCTTTCATGCCATCGGCACCCTTCAGCGGTGATTCTGCAGAAATAAAGCCGGTTTCAAGACTGGCGGAATTCACTACATAGCCTAGATCCTGAAAAACCGACATGGTTGAATTAAATGCGGTTTTCTTATCGGTGTCGAACTGCTTGGATTGAAACGATTGAATTTCGAGCGAGGTTTTTTCTGGTGCGTTACCGTCGGTTGCGCAGGCAGAAAGCATGATCGGCACGGCGATGAGCAAGGCGAGTCGGATTGTCATTTTTAAACCTCCTTAGAATGATGATGAGCGAGACGAGAAATCAGTGACGGTTTTCACGCCATTGATGTCTTTGAACTTGATGATCAGGGTGATGGTGCGGCTAGATTGTTCGAAGCCGGAACTACTGCTGCCGCCACCGAGCAGGATGATCGTCGCGCTAAAACTGCTGTTGCTGGCGTTGGATACGGTCGCGTGCTTCTGATATGTCCAAACCTCTTCGCCATCTGCGCTCTGTGTCACCAGATTGGGCGATCCGAATACCTCGATGACCTGTTGCTGCGTGGTGACATTCTTTTTGAGTGTGAGGCTGACTTGTCCTGCGGTCAGATTATTGGTGTTTGAAGTGGGCTTGGGCTGGCTGACGCAGGCGGTGAGCAGGCCAAGGCAAATACTCAGCGTGACTAATGGGATTTTCATGATCGTTCAAGAGAAATCCGACCCAGCGCTGTCTTAATTGCTGGGTCAGAAAGTGATTGAAAAGACGACGAGATTGTGTGGAATGATTGCCTATATGGCAATAAGAGTGTCGCTAGCCCGCAACCTCTAGTGCGTTGTAGTCAGGTCGCCGGGTCAGGGCGTGAGGATTTTTTTCCAGAGGGAAATCACGGCATGGCGCATGGGAGCAATCATCTCGGGCGAGACGCGTGCTTTGTCCTCGCCGCGCAATCGGATCTGGTGTTGCAGCCGTCGAAACTCCCGGTAGGCATCAGCGACCTGATCGCCCAGTACATGGTCAATCAGGTCAATCTCACCGGCCAGTTTGAGTAGTGCGATGTTGCCGATATCAGCCGTCAGGGTCGCATGGGCGTGGGCATGAAGCAGCACCAGGAATTGCACGATAAATTCAATATCGATCATGCCACCGGGATCGTGCTTCAGGTCGAAATCGCCAGAGCGATTTGGATGCGCATCATGCATACGCTTGCGCATCGCTAACACCTCTTGACGCAATGCCGAGGCTTCACGCGGTTGCCTCAGCAAGGCAACGCGCAAGGTTTCAAAACGCTCCCCTATGCTTGCATCACCCGCGCAAAATCTGGCGCGGGTGAGTGCCTGATGCTCCCAGACCCAGGCTGACTGATATTGGTATTTTTCGAAGGCGCTGAGCGAGGACACCAATAACCCGCTCGCGCCATCAGGACGCAGCGCGACATCAATATCAAACAGTACGCCGGCGGCAGTGTGGCTGGTCATCCAGGTGATGAAGCGTTGCGCCAATTTTGCGTAGATCGGTGGCGCATCCTGATCCGCATCGTCGTACAAAAAAATCAAATCAAGATCCGATGCGTAGCCTAATTCTTTGCCGCCTAGCTTGCCATACGCAATCACCGCAAACGCAGGGCGATCCCGGTGACGTGCGGGTAGCGTCTTCCAGATCGCTTCGATAGTGACAGCAACCAACACATCTGCCAGCGCCGAGAGGTGATCAGCGAGTCGTTCCACAGTCAGCAGACCACCGATATCTCGCGCCAGCAAACGAAACTGCTGTGCATGATGCAATTCTCTGAGCAGATCCATTTGACGCTCAGTGTCGCCCTCGAAAGCCAACAGGCTTTGTTGACACTCGGCTGCAAAAGCCTGCCAATCAGGCTCGGTTTCCAGCACCGATACATCGAGCAACTCATCCATCAGCACCGGGTGGCGGTTCAGGTACTGAGCTGCCCAAGCACTTGCAGCGATCATGCGCACGACCCGAGCAAGTGCCTGCGGATACTCGGTCAGTAATTCAAGGTAGGCAGAGCGTCGTGCAATGGCTTCAAACAGATCCAGTAACCGATTGAGCGTGACGGATTTACTGCCGGGCTCTTCAACCACCATGGGTAGGGCCGCGCGAATCAAGGTATGGAGTTGCGCCTTGCGCTGCTCTGATAGGGATTGCATACGATTCGAACGTAAGCTCGACAGCAATCGCTGCGCGCTGATCCCGGGCTCATCAAAAGACAAGGACTCGAGATAAGCAGTCATTGCGTCCTCATCAAGCTCATCAAGTGCTGTTCTTGTATTGCTGATTTCGTCGGCGACTGATTCACTCCGCTTGTCTTCAAACATCGCATCAAACTGTGCTGCAACCCACTGGCTACATTCGTCGTAGGCCTGCAGTAGCGCGTCAACACTGGGGTAGCCCATCATCCGGGCAATCAGCAGGCGGTCATCATTGTTTGCTGGTAGCACATGACTCTGAGCATCATCGAGATATTGAATGCGATGTTCGAGGTTGCGCAGGAAACGATAGCTATCCTGTAAACGGTCGACGACTTCGCTACGCATCAGTTTTTTTTCAGCCAGCGTGCTCAGTGTGATCCGAGTCGAACGATCTCGTAGTGCGGGGTCGCGGCCACCACGAATCAACTGGAATACCTGCGCTAAAAATTCAATCTCGCGAATGCCGCCACGCCCCAGCTTGACATTCACATTGCGCTCAGGATGGCGCGACTCTTGGCGTACCACCTCGGCGCGGATTTGCGCATGCATGTTGCGCAATGCTTTGATTGCACCAAAATCGAGGTAGCGCCGGTAAACAAAAGGCCGCACAGTCTGTGAAAGTGCCTCAATCTCTTCCGGGGTACCGGTGAGGGCGCGTGCTTTGACCCAGGCGTAACGTTCCCACTCGCGGCCTTGCGTCACCAAATACGTCTCCAGCATCGAGAAGCTCGCCGCCAATGGGCCGGAGCCACCATTCGGCCGCAATGCCATATCAACCCGAAAGCTGAAACCATCCTCGGTAATTTCGGCGATATCACTAATGAGCTTGCGCCCGAGCCGTATGAAAAACTCGTGGTTCGACAGACCTCGTTGATCTGTGCGGGTGCAAACTGTTTCGCCGTCTTCCGGGTACAGAAAGACCAGGTCGATGTCAGACGAGACATTCAACTCATGCCCACCCAACTTCCCCATGCCCACCACGATCAGATGCTGTGCAAGTCCGGACTCCTCACCCACAGGCTGACCATGCAGTTCGCACATCTCGCGGTAGCGTGCGTCGAGGTGCGTATTGACGACGAAGTCGGCGAAACGCGAAATGGCGGTGAGTACTTCATTCAAATCAGCGTATCCGCCGAGATCGCGGGTGGCGATCGCGGCCACCAGCAGGTTGCGCAGTCGGCGCATGGCAGCGGGTAGCGAGTCGGTTTGTGTCAACTGCTGCTGCAGCAAATCAGCAAGGTCGAGCCGGTCAAGCGATAATCCGACCCATTGTTCGAGTGCCGTTGCTCGCGCCGCATCGGCCTGTAGCCAGCGCTGAACAAAACGCGAGGCAGTCCCTTGCGCCAATAGCGGGTGGGTCGTCATGATGGGATTCTCAAGAGGCAGCACCGAGGCACTGCTGGCTTGCATATATGATAACGAAATAGTGGCTGGCCGATACTCACCGACGAGGCGGTCTGCCCGAGCCTGATGATACTTGCCCTCGATGTCGACTGAGCTACCCATCGCCGAAACAACCACGACTGCATCTGCGGGCCGTTGGGGGGCGATGCTGTCATTGCTGCTGTCGCTCACTCACCTGTCGCGTCGAACGCTGTATTGGTTGGTGGTCACTGCAGCGGTTTTGTATTTTGCTTTTTGCGGGCTGTTTCTGGGCCTGCGCTATGTCGTACTCCCGAACATAGACCACTACAAGTCTGCGGTGGCCAGTGTAGCGAGCCATATGCTGAATCGCCCGGTCGAGATCGCCGGCATTAGCGCGCGATGGTACGGCCTGATGCCCAGTCTGAAGCTGGAGGGGGTGCTGATCAGGGACATGCATGGCGACCAGGCGTTATTGCTACCCGAGGTGAACGCGACGCTGTCATGGTCCTCCGTGCTGGGTCAGATACAGCTTCGTTCATTGGAATTGGTGCGTCCCGATCTGGAAATCGAGCGCGATACCGATGGCCGCATTTACGTCGCTGGTATGTTGATCGATACCCGCCAAGCAGACGACAGTCAGGTGATTGACTGGTTACTTGATCAACCGGAAGTTGTAGTGAGATCTGGACGTTTGCGCTGGCTGGATCGGCAACGCGCTGCACCGGAACTTGATTTGTCGGATATCAGTTTTGTGTTGCGCAATGGTTGGCGTTCACACAAGGCCGCATTGCGCGCGACGCCGCCCGCCCAAGTATCGGCGCCGATTGATCTGCGTATTGAATTCACCCACCCACCTTTTTTGCGGCACCGGCCTGATGTGTCGCAATGGTCCGGCAAGTTTTACGCAGACTGGCGCGAGGCGCGCTTCGACGCCTGGAAGCCCTACTTGGATTTGCCGTGGAAACTTGCAGGCGGCGAGGGGGCTTTGCGTACCTGGATCAGTTTTGATACGGGTTCGATCGAGAATATCACTGCAGATTTGGCCCTGAAGAATATCTCGGTCACGTTGGCAGATGATTTACAGCCGCTCCGGTTGGTTGAGGTGGGTGGTCGTATTTCAGCAGAGGAAACAAGCAGCGGTATCAAAAGCCCATGGTTCTCATTCGGTACCAAAGGGCATCAAGTTGAATTGAGAGATTTTTCTTTGCGTACCGATCAAGGCTCGGTGTTGCCAAAGACTACCGCCAGTCATCACTTCATACCTGCTACCGGTAGCAAACGCGAGCGTCATGAACTCAAAATTACGCAAATCGATCTGGATGCAATTTCTCGTTTGTCTGACCATTTGCCTATGTCTGCGTCTGAACGAAAACTGCTCGGTGAGCTCGGGCTACGGGGGCAACTGACAGATTTTTCTGCCGCCTGGGATGGCGCGGTGCCTGGTGATGCTAACTTCAAGTTACGAGGTAATTTCGAGCGACTGACCATCAAGCAGCGTTTGGTGACAGCGGAGAGTGCAGCCGCCTCGGTACTTGGTTTCGAGGGCTTGTCCGGTGAGATCGATGCCGATCAAGAAGGTGGTCGTGTCAAGCTGAAAGGGGATCAAAGCACGCTGCACACTGCAGATTACCTTGGTGCGCCATCCATGCCGGTTGAGCAGCTTGTTCTCGATGGTCATTGGTCCTTTCGCGATAACCGTCGCGCATTATCGATCAAGTTGAATCACCTGGAATTTCTGCAAGCCGGCTTGAAGGGAAAGCTTGAGGGCACGCATCTACTGCCTTGGCCACTCTCGCCGGGAAAGCTGGGCAGCACTGATTTGCAGGCCAACTTCCCTTCGGTGGCGCTGAATCGTGTGGTCAGTTATCTCCCGGCTGCGATTGGGCGAGAGCCACGTGACTGGATGAGTGCTGCTTTGCTCGATGGTCGTGCCGAGGATGTCAACCTCACGATTCGCGGTGATCTGAGCCAGTTTCCGTTTCGGGTGCGATCAACGGGTGCGGGCAGCGATGGTGTGTTCAAACTGACTGCGCGTGTCAAGCAAGGGCGCCTGAGTCCGGCACCGCAGTTACTGGCATCGGATCGTCGCACCCCGCTATGGCCTCGTCTTGAGGATATCGATGCACAGATCATCATCGA
This sequence comes from Burkholderiaceae bacterium, assembly GCA_046082065.1. Taxonomy (GTDB): domain Bacteria; phylum Pseudomonadota; class Gammaproteobacteria; order Burkholderiales; family Burkholderiaceae_D; genus Pernthalerella. Next base: position 864 of record JBJTXC010000068.1, on the reverse strand, counting down.
TCGATCAAGATTGCAAATTCGCGCTGACGCCGCCAAGACGCTAGGCGTGCCGCTATCGAATGTAGAGGTTGTTATTCCTGATCTGATGGCGAGCGCGCCTTACCTCGATATCAACGGTAACGCCAACGCAGCGTTGTCGTCCATGCTGGGCTACGTCAATGCCACGCCGGTCGCCGGTTGGATCGATCAAATCGTCGCCGAGACACGTACAAGTGGCGCGGCCAAGCTCAACTTGAAGATGCAAATTCCACTTACCGATACAGGTAAAGTGATTGTTCAAGGCAATGTGAAATTTGCTGGTAATGAGGTACAACTTTGGCCCTCGCTACCTACGCTCACTGGGCTACAAGGTGAACTGGGATTTTCCGACCATGGATTTCAAATTTCAAGTTTGCAGGGTAATGCCCTAGGTGGCCCAGTCGCCATCAGTGGCGCGACCCAACGCGATGGCAGTACACAAATTCGACTCGATGGTTCGCTCAGCGCCGATGGCCTGGCCCGTTTTGTCACTGGCAGTTCAGCGAAACGACTTGCCCGTAAACTGTCTGGCGGCACTCGCTACCAAGCCAGCGTCAAGCTGCGTGATCAGCGAATGGATTTTTCGCTTGATTCGAATTTGATTGGTCTTGGCATCGATCTGCCTGCACCGCTGCGTAAAGTGGCGCCGGAGAGTTTACCGATGCGATTGTTGATGACACCCTCCACCGTGCTAGATAACGCAACGCAAGCGGAAGAAATTCGTTTCACACTGGGTCGCAACATCACGGCTCGCTATCTACGAACCAAGCCAACAACGCCAAATGCGAATTGGAAGTTGGTGCGCGGTAGTATCGGCGTCAATACCCCCTTACCAAGTAACGATAG
>JBJTXC010000067.1:0-2171 GCA_046082065.1 Burkholderiaceae bacterium | reverse complement strand
GCTATCACTAAGGCTTCAATCAACAGAAGCTTGGTCGTGCGCGTATTGGCAGGTCAAGCATGAATGTCACGCTTGAAAAATCTTTCACGCTGCCCGGCTCGGCTGAGGTTGCCTGGCAAATACTGTGCGACATCGAAGCGGTGGCCAGCTGCATGCCGGGCGCGCGTATCACCGAGCGTATCGATGTGCAGCACTACAAAGGTACGGTGTCGGTCAAGTTTGGTCCGGCCAGTATGTCGTTTCGTGGCGAGATCGAGGTTAAAGCGCTCGATGCGGCGAGCTGTACCTTGGTGCTGCTGGGTAAAGGAACGGATTCAACCGGTAGTTCAGGCGCATCAATGGAACTTTGCGCATCGATCGCCGCGATGGACGGCGACAACTGCACACTCTACGGCAACAGCACAGTGTCGGTGAGTGGTAAAGCAGCGTCGTTTGGTGGGCGCATGATGGGCTCGGTCGCGGATCAGGTACTGAAGCAATTCGCTGCCAATTTTGGTGCGCGTGTAGCTCGGTTGCAGGCGCTCAACGGCGCACTGGGTTCGACGGCTGCATCGGGCCCGCGTGATGCATCAGGCACGAGTGGCTTGAGCATGGATAAGATCAGTGGGGGTACGCCCGTAGCGGCCGCTGGCCTGTCTGTCATGCACGCACCGATCGAGCCGTCGCAACTCCATGTATTTTCTCTGCTGTGGGGCATGATCCGAGACGGGTTCAAGTCACTTTTTGCGTCCGGTCGCAAATAAGCTCGTCGACATGCCGATGCCCGTTGAGGGGTACGATACGGGTGATGTCAGCATGCTGGCTATCAGCGAGACGAGGAGTATTCGATGGGGTGTATCAACAAAGCGAATGGTTTGTACAGTCGCATGAGCGTCGGAGCGGTGCTGCTGGCAGCCGGCAGCGCCTCGCGTATGGGTAGCCGACCAAAATGTCTGCTCGAGCTGGGCGGTGTGCCGCTGGTGATGCGCCAACTGATTGCGCTCTCAGGCGCGGGTGTGGATGAGGTGGTGGTTGTGCTCGGTCATTACGCAGATCAGGTTGAAGCGGCCGTTGCGCATCTTCCGATTACCCTGGTACGCAACCCCTCGCCAGACGATGGACAAGCGTCGTCAGTTCGGCTTGGCTTGGAGGCGCTGTCGCCGCAACTCGATGCAGTGATCGTGGCGCTCGCCGATCAGCCGATGATTGATGCACCGGATATCACGACGTTGATCAGCGCATTTCGTCAACGTGGTGACAAGGCCATGGTGGTGCCGCGGTTGCAATCCACTGACGGCAAATGGGTACCGGGCAACCCGGTGATTCTGAGCGGCGAATTACGGCAGCAGTGGCTGGCCGGGCAGGACGATGCCATGTGCCGGACCTGGCGACAGCAGCATCCCGAGCAAATCGAATGGCTGGATACCAATAACCGTCACTACACCACGGATCTCGACACCCCTGAGGACTTGAAGCGCTTCGAGGCAGAGACCGGCCATGCCCTCATCTGGCCCGGCACCGTTGAACCCCTCGCACCCCCCGCACCCGTTACCACCCACTCGTCCCTTGCATCCGCAGCCGACAACCCGGTCAGCGCGGCGTAGTTGCCCGTTCAGCGCGGCGTAGTTGCCTGTTTACAATTTTTCCGAAAGTTGCAATAATGCGCGTCCCGGATTGCTTGGATTTTAGGCCGCTATGCCTTGGTCGCCGTCTCGCTTGGTGCTCACCTCAACGCTGCTTGCAGCGCTGACCGGCTGTGCGAGCCAGTCTGAAATGACTGCGATCCGGCTCGACCGCGACAACCCAAAATTCAAGTCAGCAGGCTGTCAAGACAGCCTATCGGCTGCTGAGACCCACAAGGACATCAAAAAGGCGCGCACCATTGCCTCACCCGTGCTGCTGTTTTTTTCAGGGGGGTTGTTGCTTCCCGTGGTGGCAGCCAATGCGGGGCTCGACACGGTTGATCATGTCGATGCCGCAAAAATTGCCGAGAGTTGTGGTGGTACACCCCAAACCAAGGGCGAGATGGCGACCGACGTGGCGGTGGGTGCTGCGGTTGGTTTTGCAACTAGTGCGCTGACGCCGGGTAGCCTGCCCGGTGCGGGCTTGGCTTCAAAATAATTCGCACACACCGGACTTAAGTGCCGTCCGGATTCAACGCCTGCGCTTAACACCAACGCTTAACACCAACA
>JBJTXC010000066.1:0-5082 GCA_046082065.1 Burkholderiaceae bacterium | reverse complement strand
GTTCCATTCTTGACTAACAGGGAAGGAAAGCTGAGTTCGTGGTGGCAGCCGTACCGACCATTCAAGCACGACCCGGGTTATCTTCAAAAGGTACAAACTGCAAATTTTTTAGGAAGAGGCGACCCTAATTTCAGCATTATGGAGTACGCGCGGGTGACTTCGGCGATCATGGAAAGTTGGAATAGTTTGGAATACTTGCTGGTGATTGCGTTGAGCAAGCCGATGTATGCCTGGTTCGGCGGGTATGCAAGCATGGAACGCTTAGAGGAGGGCGAAAAGAGCAAACGGAACTTCTCGTCAAAAGATGAAAAGCGAGGTGGTGGTGGTCGACAGTGGGAGGATGAAAGTAAAACCAAACGTAAACCTGCTTTTCTCCCGGGTGGTGGGACACAGTTTTATATTCCAAATATTGAACCCCAACATATTTCAGTTTGGCGGATCGAAGATCTCAGAAAATCAGCCAGACCAAAATTAAAATGAAGCCTCCCGTAATTCATTCGGTGCAACAAAACCGCAAACTGCTCTCGTTACTTCTGTTAATTATCAGCCCTGCAGCATTCGCAGATTGGTTGCATTTTTCTACCACTGACGAAGGCAACACGCACTATGTTAATGTCGCCTCGATGCAAACCAATAAGCATCTTGTGAATCTTCAGTTTTTAACAAATTTCGCGAAGATCGAAGGTGACGGATTGCGCTCCAATCGCGCGCATCAGGAATTCAACTGCTCAACGCAGCGAGTGCGTACTTTGTCGTTTAGTACCCATTCAGAGCATTTCGGGGGTGGGCGCGTTTTACATATTCAAAATGTTGGTACTGAATGGTTGGATGTGCCGGCGGATACGGTCCTATTCGAACAGTTCCTGATCGCCTGCCGCTGATGAATCCTGTGAAAGTCTATCGAAAGTAAATAGGAAATCTCGTATGGATACCAAAGCACTCAAAGCCCTGCAATGGAAAGTATTTGAAAACGTCGCCGCAGCGCAGCTTGTGCCGCTGATGCGTATTGGAGACGAGCTTGATCTATTTACTACGCTGGCCGAGTCCGGGCCTTGCGACAATAAACAATTTGCTGAAGTGGCTGGTATTCATCCACGGTACAGTCTGGAGTGGCTATCGGCAATGTGTGCGGCGGGGTATGCGTCTTACGATACCGAGCACGGTCATTTTTTTCTGACTGAAGAACAGGCTGCGGTATTTGCGCATGAAGACAGCAGCGCGCTGATGATTGGCGCCTATGACAGCTTGGCGGCTGGGGTACTGGATGAGCCCAAGATCCGAGAGGCATTTAAAACCGGTCAGGGCGTTGCATGGGGTGAGCATCACAGATGTTACTTTCGTGGTACTGCACGCTTCTTCAAACCGGTTTATAAATCGAACTTGGTACAGCGCTGGTTGCCAAAAATACCATTACTGACCGAGAAGTTAAGCGCAGGCGGAAGCTTTGCTGATGTCGGCTGTGGTCATGGTGTGTCGACTATGCTGATTGCGCAGCATTTTCCCGAGGCGGCGGTATTCGGGTTTGACTTTCATGGCCCGTCTATTGATGAAGCACGTAAGCTGGCGAATGAAGCTGGATTATCCAACCGTATCAGCTATGAGGTATGCAGCGCCAAAGAGTATCAGGGTGAATTTGATGTAATTGCATTTTTCGATTGCCTGCATGACATGGGTGACCCGGTTGGTGCGGCCGAACATGCGCACAAGCAGTTGAAGCAAGACGGCATGCTAGTCATTATCGAACCGTTTGCGAACGACAAGCTCGAAGCTAATTTAAATGTGATTGGTCAAATGTTTTACTGTGCATCGACCATGGGTTGTGTCCCAGCGTCGCTCGCGCAGGAAGTGGGTCTGGCGCTCGGTGCCCAAGCTGGCCCAGCCAGATTGTCGATGGTGCTGCAGCAGGCCGGGTTTAAACATGTGGAAACGGTGGCTACGACTGCGACCAATATGGTTCTGTGCGCAACCAGATAACCCCTCATTTACCGCTACTTGGTTAATCCAGAGCTATTGCTATTTTAATAGCAACCTTCTGAGCCGCTTGGCGCTGGCGCCGTGATCATTGATGTCCACCACGTTACTATCCTAACCTGCGCGACCCGGTGGTTACCCGCTACTATTTGCGCAATAGAGCGATCAATTTTGTGATGGCCGTTATTTTCAGGAGGGGGTATGTCGCAACGTCAATCATGTCATCTGCGATGGGTGGTGTGCGCGGCATTATTGATTCAGCTCACCAGTGAGGTATACGCTGGGTCACGCGCTTATTGCGATTCGGTCGCAACGAATGCCGAGTCATTTACTGAAGAGCGTAAAAAAGGCTATACCAAAAACCAAGTCAAAGAAAACGCTCGCATCATCGCGCAGCAGCGAGAGCTAGACCAAACGGTTCTTGATGCTTGGTATGCTGAAATCGAGTGGGTGTTTGGAAGCGCGCAAAAGCGTTTTGGCCCGTCGGCCAGTCGGCAGCGTCGGTATGACGAATGCCTCGCTGGCGAACGCTGATTTGCCAAGCCTGCTGATTATTTATGACGGCGCCTGCCTGTTTTGTAGCAGGTACGTCGCTATGCTCAAGCTTCGCGAGCAATTTGAAGTGGAATTATTAAGTGCCAGAACTTCAGACCCTCGGTTGAGTGAATTTATATCAAAGGGTTATCAGCTCGATGAGGGGATGGTTCTGCAGATAGATACCACTGTCTATGTGGGAGCCGATGCGATGCATCAACTCGCATTAATCTCAACTCATTCAGGCGTATTGAATCGAGTTCAGCGATTCGTTTTTTCGCGCAAATGGTTATCCAACCTGCTTTATCCATGGTTACGTAGGTGCCGTCGTTTGCTGCTTGCATTACGTGGTACGCCATCGATAAAAAATTCCAGGGCAGCCTCTTGAGGTCGGTTGGCATGTTTAGGTGGTTAGGGGCGCTCGCCTTCTTACTGGTTACCTCGGCATGTACAACAATCAGTCCCAAGACCAATGGCGAAACCAGCTACCGGTATAGTGCCTTTGATTTTTCTGGCAAGACTTGGGCGCTACAAAAAAAACAATGTGAGGCGCATGGTATGAAGCCCAAGCATATCGAGACTGACTGCGGGTTTTTTCTTTGCACAAGTCGGTATGTATGTGAGGGCAATACGTAAATTCTATCTCGGCGAGTAGGTCGTGTCGTTGGGCGCGTAGGGTCGCTGAAGAATCGCTTTAATTTGCCGATGGGTCGCGGCGCTAGTCGGTGCGATAGATAATCTGGTTTATGATGTGCTATCCGAAAGGGGCGGACGATGGCAACCATAAATTATCCAAACGGCGATCAATATATTGGTGAGGTGCACGACGGGGAGTACATAGGCTCCGGCACCTTGTTATTTGCCAACGGCGATAAATACGTCGGCGAATTCAAAAATAACCGCTACCACGGCGTAGGTGTGCTGACTTATGCGGGTGGCGATCGTTACGAAGGGCAGTTCGAATCAGGTTGCTACCACGGCCGTGGTACCTATTACTATGCCAACGGCGATAAATATAACGGCGTTTATGAAAACGACCGACAACACGGCCGCGGCATGTTCAACTTTGCCAATGGTGATGTCTACATTGGCGATTTCGAGGATGACAAAATTCAAGGCGAGGGCACACTCACCTTCGCCAGCGGTAGTAAATACAAAGGACAGTTTGAAAATGGTCAGCCGCATGGCAAAGGTATTTATCTTTACCAAAACGGCGATCGCTACACCGGCGATTTCGTCGACGGCGAGAAATCAGGAATAGGTACCGAAACTTATGCCGATGGCCGCCCGGCCAAGAAGGGGCAGTGGAACAATGGTCGGTTTATTTCCAAAAAACCCTAATGGCGTGTTACCTCGCCGGGGCGACTCGGCTGTAAATCGCCCTCACTACTTGGGCTGCTTACCATCCTTTGGGTTGCCCTTCATCTGTGACCAGATCGCAAATGCTTGCGGCGTGAGTGTTGCCCATTTATCCAGCTCTTCTTTACTGACCGACGTCGGTGGCGGTCCGATTTTCAGTAGCGCTTGCTGAAAATCTTTTTCGCTGGGCTTGGCAGGTAGCCGGGCAAATAGGTTACTGCGCCATAGGTTGCAGGTTGCGCTTTCACGAATCCGATCATTACGTACACCGGGCCAGCCCTTATTCATGTCGGCGATGATGGCATCACGCTGCTTGGCAATCTCCGTCGGGTCTACCTTGCCGTTAGTACGCTGAGATTTATGAAGCATATGAATCTGCGCAAACAAACCCGCAAACTGAGTCATCAACTCACCAAACTGCGGTGTAGGAATGGTCAATGGCGAGTGAACTAACGAAATAGCAGAGCAGCGCAACGCCGCCGCTTCAATCGTCTGGTCTTCCGCTTGGGCGTTAAAGCAGGTAACGCTCAGTAGGGCCGATATCAATAGCTTGCGGCCCATTGAAACCGAGAGAATGTGCTGAGTTGTTTGCATGGCAGCTGTATACGTTAGGTTGAACGCTGAATTGAGTAACTCAAAATATAATGACACAGACCGCCTGCTGCTTCGCAACATAAGCAATCAGCAATAAACGCACTTAAACACAGGACGCATCATGACTCGTTTGGACCATGACCACCATGAAATTCGCGAGGCGATCCGCGATCTGTGCGCAGATTTCCCGGCGACGTATTTTCGTGAGGTGGATGAGCAGCGCGCATACCCGGAAGCATTCGTTGATGCCCTGACCAAAGCGGGCTGGTTGGCTGCGCTGATACCGCAGGAATACGGTGGCTCCGGGTTGAGCTTGGTCGAGGCCTCGGTGATTATGGAAGAGATTAACCGTAGCGGCGGTAACTCAGCGGCCTGCCACGGCCAGATGTACAACATGGGTACCCTGCTGCGGCACGGCTCGAGTGAGCAAAAAGCGAGCTATTTGCCCAGAATTGCCAGCGGTGAGCTGCGCTTGCAGTCGATGGGCGTGACCGAGCCAACCACGGGGACGGATACCACCCGCATCAAGACCACCGCAGTTCGCAAAGGCGATCGCTATATCGTCAATGGTCAAAAGGTCTGGATTTCACGCGTGCAGCACTCCGACCTGATGATTCTATTGGC
>JBJTXC010000065.1:0-2752 GCA_046082065.1 Burkholderiaceae bacterium | reverse complement strand
TTGCAAGGTAATGCGATCACTGGCGCCGAGCACCGCTTGCTCAAGATGGCGCTGCGCCTTGCCCCATAATTTTTGCTTCTGACATAACGCGCCCAACAACAAGGCCAGCTCTGCGTCATTCGGCCGATCACGTAACCATTGCTCAACATGCTCGATTTGTGACAGCAGCGTCGCCGAGCCCTCCGGCCCTGCACATTGGCGATACGCACGCAGTAATCGCACATCCCACTGCACTGCCAATGCTTTCTGCAAAATATCTGCAGCCTCTTGTTGACGACCGATTTTCATGAAAGCGGTGGCCGCCATGGTAGCGACTGCAACGCTCTGGCGGTCGGCAACCGGAATCGTCGACCATAATTTTTTTAGCGACTCAGCATCGTCCGCCGACTTGGGTAGTAAAGCCTCGTAGGCCATATCACGCAAGCGACGCGACAGGGTAGGATGCAGCGCATCGTGCTTATCGAGCAAGCTTACCAGCCGCAGCACCTCGGGCCAGTTACGCGCACTCTGATTCACTTTGAGTGCCAACCTTAATGCATGCGCGTGACGAACACCGCTACTGTTTAGCTCTTGCAAAGCTGCCAGCGCTGCATCCAGATCTTTGTTTTCTTCCGAGAGCAAATCGACTGCGCTCATCAGGCGTGCGGTACGCAAACTACCGTCGGCTGCGGCGTCGCTCAGCCATTGATCACGCCGAAGCGGTTCCTGCAGCCGCTGCGCTGCGCGCGCGCCCAGCAACGCAGCAAGGCCGGCGTATTCCGAAGATTGCGCCGCTTTGCGTGCCGATTTTTCGACGCGACCAAAACGTCCTTCGAAATAGGCTCGCAGGGCATCTTGCAGCGCACGTCCGGATTCACGCAGTTGCCGCATGGCGCGATACTGCTGCACCCGGCGCGGAAGCGCCATGGTGGCTCTGACTGTATTCACGATCAAGAGCAATAGCAGAAAACTCAGCAGCAGGATGACAATGAAAAAATTCAGCGAGATATCAATCCGATGCGGTGGGTAGAACAGCACCACATTACCCGGATTGAAACGTGCCAGCACCGCCAGCCCGATCGCCGCCGCAAATAAACCAATCAACCAGATAAAGATTCGCGTACTCACGAACGCACCTTGCTCACGGACGCGAACGCGATTGACGTACTGCGGCCAAACTATGCGACAGCGTCGGCATTTCGATATTCAGCACGCTTTCGCGAATCTGGCGAATGAGTTCGCGGCCCGTCTTGGTATGCGGATCACGCAGATCGAAGTAGCGTTGCAACGCGCGGTCTGCTTCTGCCAGATCAGCACGAAACGCTGCGTCGTTACGCGACAATAGCGCCACACGCGCATTCAGCAAACGTAGCTTGACGTTTTCGCGCGCAAAAAATGCCTGCTCTGGCGTCAGCAGTAATGCCTCGGGCGCAGTCACGGTACGCACGCGCAAGAGTTGTTTGAGATCAGACCATAGCTCGCTGCTCCACGCAGTCCAACGCTCCTGCATCTCAACCCGCCAGTCGTACGCGCTATTTGCTTCGGTTTTCTGGCGACTGGAGAGTTTTGTTTTGGGCGTAGGGGCAACGATCGCTGGCTTTTCGTCTGACATCAGCGGCATGGCGTCGACCTGCGCAATCAATGAGTCCAGCCGAACCGCAACGCCGGTGAGATCAATACTCGGCAAGCTCTTGAGTTTTTCGATGTCTTGCGCAATGGCTCGACGAATCGCAATGAACTGCGGACGATCGACCCGCGACAAGCGAGCGTCAGCGTTTTGCAAAGCAACCAAAGCACTTCGAACATTGCCCGCAATTTGAAGTTGCTGGCTTGCGGTTGACAATACCTGCTCGATTTCAGCCAGCGCCCAGTCGTCTCGATTTTTTGCCAGATCACGATACAGCTGCTCAAGTGCCGCTTGCTGATTCTGTGCATCGGCTTGGCGCGCTTCCAGTACGGATACTTTGCCTTGCAACACCCGTAGCTGATCATCGACACGATCTGCTATCAACTTGGTCTGGCTATTCAGGTTTTCACCCGACTGCAAGCGCTGCGCAACTTCACGACGCAAATCAGATAAATCAGAACGCGCATTCCACCATTGCAGCGCGAGCAAAATCGCCAGCGCGCCGAGCGCCAGTTTCAGCTGCGCCTGTTTATCGTCGGGCCAGCGCGGCCACCACCACGGTCGATCAGACGAGGAAGCTGAATTGACGGACGACGTCAGCGGCGGCGTTGATGCTGCGTCAGGTGGTAACGCGTCTGAATTCGCGGCTGAGGTCTGCGAAGCAGCTGACGATTGCGGCGCTCCGTCGGGGGTTGAAGCTGCTGGCGAACCACCCTCGTTGGCATCTGATGCAACGACCTTCTGCTCGATGGCAGCGCCCTTGGTACCCGCCACGACATCTGAGGCTGTATCTGCTGCCGAAGGCGTATCGGGTGTGGACAGCGTCTTGTCTGCATCGCTTGACGCGGTATGTGAAGGCGCTTGGTTGGCGGGTGTTGATGGCTCGCTCATGCCGCAGATTGTATCGCGGCGACTAGCGCTTCGTCTCCGGAGGCGGTCTGCATTACGTGCGTGAATCCAAGTGCGTATGCGGTTTCTGCGATGCGCGGATGTGGCACGATCAACTGACAACCCAACATCTGCTCTACGCCAGTCTCAGCAGCTAATTGCCGAGTATTGATCTCACCGGTGTTGCGGTTCGGCTGGACTCATTGATTGCGCAGGTCGACGCCATGCCGCTGATGTCAGACGAAAAGCCAGCGATCG
>JBJTXC010000064.1:0-2868 GCA_046082065.1 Burkholderiaceae bacterium | reverse complement strand
CCCGCTTTAAGCGCCTGCGCTTTGGCATCAGCTTCATCGCGCGCTACGTAGATATTACCCGCGTCGTCATACCAGGCCGGAATTTGATGACCCCACCATAGCTGACGTGAAATACACCAGTCCTGAATATTATTCAGCCATTGGTTGTACGTCGTGCTCCAGTTTTCCGGAACGAATTGGATTTCGTTAGTCGATACCTTTTCCAGCGCAACCTCGGCAATCGATTTGCCGGGGAAGTGAGTACCTTCAGGTGCTGGCTTGCTCATCGCCACAAACCATTGATCTGTCAGCATGGGCTCAATCACTACGCCGGTTCGGTCACCACGCGGCACCATTAACTTGTGCGGCTTGACAGAATCCAGCAGACCCAAGTTATCGAGATCAGCCACGATCTGCTTGCGCGCATCAAAGCGATCCATGCCGCGATACTTCTCGGGTGCGTTGTCGTTGATCTTCGCATCCAGTGTAAAGATGGCAATCTGCGGCATGTTGTGGCGCTGCCCGACCGCATAGTCGTTGAAGTCATGCGCCGGCGTGATCTTGACGCAGCCCGTGCCGAATTCCTTGTCCACGTAGCTGTCAGCAATCACCGGAATTTCACGATCAGTGAGTGGCAGCTTGAGCAACTTGCCTACTAAATGCGTATAGCGTTCGTCTGTGGGGTCGACTGCAACCGCGACATCACCAAGCAAAGTCTCAGGACGTGTGGTCGCAACGGTCAGGTGTCCGGACCCGTCGGCGAGTGGGTAGCGGATATGCCACATACTTCCGTCTTCTTCCTCTGATACCACTTCCAGATCAGAGACTGCAGTACCCAGCACCGGATCCCAATTCACCAAGCGCTTGCCGCGATAAATCAAACCTTGTTCATACAGCCGTACGAATACTTCGGTGACGGCCTTGGACATTTTTTCGTCCATCGTGAAGTATTCACGGCTCCAATCGGTGGACGCACCCATACGGCGCATTTGCCCGGTGATGGTTGAGCCTGAGTGCTCTTTCCATTGCCAGACTTTGTCCAGAAATTTTTCGCGACCAAGATCGTGGCGTGAAATTTTTTGTGCATCGAGCTGTCGCTCCACGACGATTTGCGTCGCAATGCCCGCATGATCTGTACCGGGTATCCAAGCAGTGTTGTGACCGCGCATGCGATAGTAGCGCGTCAGTCCATCCATGATGGTCTGATTAAACGCATGACCCATGTGCAGCGTGCCGGTAACGTTAGGCGGTGGTAATTGAATTGCAAATGAGGGCTTGCTGTTATCGAGTGTCGCTTTGAAGTAGCCGCGCTTCTCCCATTCGGTGCGCCAGTATTGTTCAATGTCTGCGGGTTCGTAAGCCTTGGCCAGTTCCATGATGTGCGCGGTGCGGCGAGATGATTGAATAATCGGCAATTATAAGGCGTGGCTCAGAGCGAGATACGCGTCGCGGTAGCCGTTATAATCCGCACATGCGCCGCACCGTCGGCTGCTCACGCTAGGGGTCTCGGCGCATGCCGGGTGAGACATACCCTCGAACCTGATCTGGGTCATGCCAGCGTAGGGAAGCGATGTTCAGGCATTCAGCCTTGACTGCTTCCTTCGCTGTACTGAGTAAAAGGAAGCTTATGAACGCCGCTAATCCGCAGTTCCTCGCCGCTACCGCCACGGTAGATGAAGCCGCGATTCAACCACTGCCAAATTCTCGCAAGATGTACGTTCAGGGTTCGCGCGCTGATCTTCGCGTGCCGATGCGTGAAATTAGTCAGGCTGATACCCCTGCATCGTTTGGCGCAGAAAAAAATCCACCGGTCTATGTCTATGACACCTCGGGCCCGTACACAGACCCGAATGTCAACATTGATATTCGCTCCGGGCTGGCGCCGCTGCGTGGGCCATGGATTGCCGAACGCAACGATACCGAAGAACTCGCCGGGCCAACCTCGCTGTACGGCATCGAGCGTTTGAACGACCCCAAACTTGCTGAGTTGCGTTTCAATCTGCATCGCAAGCCGCGCCGCGCCAAGGCCGGCAACAATGTCACGCAAATGCACTACGCCCGGCAGGGCATCGTCACGCCCGAGATGGAGTTCATCGCCATCCGGGAGAATTTGCGTCGGCAGGAATACATCGCCAGCTTGAAGGCTTCAGGCCCGAACGGCACAAAGCTAGCTGAGATGATGCTGAGGCAGCATCCGGGGCAATCCTTTGGTGCTGCGATACCCAGCGAGATCACCCCCGAGTTTGTGCGCGATGAGGTGGCGCGTGGCCGCGCGATTATTCCTGCCAATATCAATCACCCGGAATCCGAGCCGATGATCATCGGCAGAAATTTTCTGGTGAAGATCAACGCGAATATCGGTAACTCGGCGGTCACCTCTTCGATTGGCGAAGAAGTTGAAAAAATGACCTGGTCGATTCGTTGGGGTGGTGACACCGTGATGGATCTATCCACGGGCAAGCATATTCATGAAACTCGTGAGTGGATCATTCGCAATTCACCCGTGCCGATCGGCACCGTGCCGATTTATCAAGCGCTGGAAAAAGTAAACGGCAAGGCAGAGGATCTGACCTGGGAGATTTTCCGCGACACCCTGATTGAGCAAGCCGAACAGGGCGTGGATTACTTCACCATCCACGCTGGCGTGCTGTTGCGTTATGTGCCGCTGACTGCAAAACGCATGACGGGCATTGTTTCTCGCGGTGGCTCCATCATGGCCAAATGGTGTCTCGCGCATCATAAAGAGTCTTTCTTGTACGAGCACTTTGAAGATATCTGCGACATCATGAAAGCCTATGATGTGTCGTTTTCCTTAGGTGATGGTCTGCGCCCCGGGTCGATCTATGACGCAAATGATGAAGCGCAGCTTGGTGAGTTGCGCACACTCGG
>JBJTXC010000063.1:0-6975 GCA_046082065.1 Burkholderiaceae bacterium | reverse complement strand
CCAGCGGTGATCTTGCTGGATATCGAGATGCCGCGCATGGATGGCTTCGAGTTACTGGCGACCCTGCGAGACGATGCGCGCTGGCGTGATCTGCCTGTGGTGATGATTACCTCGCGTATCGCTGATCGTCATCGTGAGCGCGCCACGCAACTGGGTGCCAATGCCTACATGGGCAAGCCTTACCACGAAGAGGCCTTACTGGCGCTGCTTGACGAGATACTCGACCATCAGCGTTCCCCCAAAAGCGTCAGCGAGATCAGGATTTTTTAACGACGGCATAGCGCGCCAGTGTTTTTTTTCTGGCCTCGTCATGGTTGACGATAGGCTCCGGATACTGCTTGCCAAGTTGAATGCCAGCCATATCAAGCGCCATACGTGGTGCCAGCCAGGGCGCATGTATCTGCTTGCTGTCGAGTTTGTCTAATGCAGGCAGGTAGCGCTTGATGAATTTACCGTCGGCGTCAAATTTTTGTGATTGCGTGATCGGGTTGAATATTCGGAAGTAAGGTTGTGCATCGCAGCCAGAGGATGAAGCCCATTGCCAACCGCCGTTATTTGCCGACAAATCAAAATCGTTCAGCATGCGCGCAAAATAAGCCTCGCCGCGCCGCCAATCGATACCCAGATCTTTAATCAAGAAGCACGCAGTCACCATACGCAAACGGTTGTGCATGTAGCCGCTTTGATTCAACTGCAGCATGGCAGCATCAACCAACGGATAGCCGGTGCGCCCTTCGCACCAGGCATTGAATAACTCATCGGCCTGTTTGCCTTCTTCCCATTGAATACGCTCGTATTCGGGCTTGAACGCGGCGCCTGATGCCACTTGCGGATGGTGATACAGAATCATGAAATAAAAATCGCGCCACACCAACTCGGCTAGCCACACTACAGCACCATCTGCTCGGGTGCCAGACCGAATCGCATCCATTGCGTGTCTCGCCAGTGAGCGTATCGACACCGTGCCGAAGCGCAGATGTACTGATAAATACGAAGGCCCTTTAATCGCCGGAAAATCACGCGCCTCGCCGTAGCGTGACAGCCGTGGCAGAAAATCATCGATTAATTGCTGCCCACCCTGCATGCCAGTCGGTAGCTTTTGGGCAGCGAGATCAATGTCGTCAAAGCCCATCTCGGTCAGCGTCGGCATCACGGGTGCAGGTGAGGACAGTGCCAGCTGGCCACGCTTGGGTCGGACATCAAAGTGCGGTATCAATGAACTATCCAACATGCCGGGGGTGGGCTGGAATTTTTTTAGCCAAGCATTTTTATACGGCGTAAATACCGAGAACGGATTACCCGCTTGCGATAGCACTTCTTCTTTTTCGAAAATCACCTGATCCTTGAAACTCAGCAGCGCGCACTGCTGTTTTGCGAGCGCGGCTGTCACCTGCTGATCGCGCTGCTGTGCATACGGCTCGTAATCATGATTACAAAACACCGCATCGATATTCAGTGACTTTGCCAGCGCCGGTATCGCATCGACGGCACGCGCGTGCTGCACGATCAGGCCACCGCCGTGCTGCTTGAGTTCCTGATCCAGCTCGCGCAGGCTGGCGTGGATAAACGCGACCCGCCTATCCAGGCGGCCATGGGCGAGCAGCGGCGCAAGGATGTCCTTATCAAAAATGAAAACGCAGTACACCTGTTTGGCGCTGCTCAGTGCGTGATGCAGCGCTGCATGGTCGAAACTACGGAGGTCGCGGCGAAACCAGACCATTGCGCTGTGGTAGGTGCTCATGAATTGACGGGGCTGAATTGAAACAACAGGGCAGCCAGTGTAACGGTGCTGCGGTTGGCGCGTGCAATGCTGCTAAAATGCGCACTATGGCCAAGCAAGGCAAGCCGCATTCCGCCGAGATCACCGCGCCAGTCGCGGGCCACACCGATTTTTTCCCGAACCTTCCCGATTTGCAGCTCGCCGATCACTTTTTGATCGCGATGCCCTCCATGCTCGACCCGGTATTTGGTGGCACGGTGGTCTACCTGTGCGAGCACACCAACGATGGTGCGCTCGGCATGATCATCAACCGGCCCACCGACATGACCATGGGTGTTTTGTTCGAGCGACTCGAGTTGTCGCTGGAGATCGGCACGCAAGAGATGGCGCGTGCTGGCAAGCCGGTGCTGTTCGGCGGGCCGGTACAAGTCGAGCGCGGTTTTGTGCTGCACGCGCCGCGCGAAAGCTACAGCTCTTCACTGGTGGTGTCGAGCGATGTGGTGCTGACCACGTCGCGTGATGTATTGGAACAGGTAGCAGCCGGCAATGGCCCTGAGCAATTGATCATCACGCTGGGTTGCGCCGGTTGGAGTGCAGGCCAGTTGGAAGAAGAGATTGGGCGCAACGGTTGGCTGACTGTCAAAGCCGATCCAAGCATCATGTTTGAAGTGCCGATGGAGGAGCGCTTTGCGGCGGCCATGCATCTGCTCGGTTTTGATCCCTCGGATCTGGCGGGTGAGGCCGGTCATGCATGAGCACGGTGATTGCTTTTGACTTTGGCCTCAAGCGCATCGGCGTCGCCGTCGGTAATACCGTGTTACGGCAGGCTAGCCCGTTGTCGGTGATTGCGGCGGCGACCAACGAAAACAAATTTGCGGCGATCAGTCGTTTGCTCGACGAATGGCAGCCATCAACACTCGTGGTGGGGTTGCCACTGCATCCCGATGGCACTGAGCACGCGATGACTGCGCGCTGCCGACGTTTCGCCAATCAGTTGCACGGTCGTTATGCAATACCTGCAGTACTGGTCGATGAGCGTTACAGCTCCGCCGTGCTGCCGCAACGACGAGGCGAAATGATTGATAGCGAAGCAGCGGCGCTGATCTTGCAACAATACTTTGACGAACATGAATCCAGCTGAACTCGACGCCGAAGCCTTGTATGCCCAACTCGAGGCACAAGTACTCGCCGGCTTATTGGAAGCGGGTGATGTGGCGGTTGTCGGTATTTACTCGGGTGGCGCGTGGCTGGCTGATCGGCTCGCACGCCGCCTCGGCAGTACCGATCTGGGTTATGTCGATGTTTCGTTCTACCGAGACGATGTCGCCGAGCGTGGTTTGTCAGCAGAGGTCAAGCCGAGTCAAATTCCGTTTGATGTCGAGGGTGCGACGATTTTGCTGGTGGACGATGTGCTGTACACCGGTCGCACCACGCGTGCCGCGATCAATACCTTGTTTGACTACGGACGCCCTGCCAAGATCATGCTGGCAGCACTGGTCGATCGCGGTGACCGCGAACTACCCATCGCAGCCGATTTTGTCGCGCAACAGGTGAAGCTCGGCAAGCAGCAGCAACTGGTGCTGCACAAGCAAGAGGATGGTCGATTGAGTCTGACGGTGGATCATGTATAACCCGCAACTGAACAAGCACGGCGAGTTGCAACACCTGCTCACGCTGGAAGGTTTGCCCGCTGCGATCATCACGCGCATTCTGGATACGGCTGCATCGTTTGTCAGTGTCAGCGACAGAGAGGTGAAAAAAGTCCCGCTGATGCGCGGCAAGAGCGTGTTCAATCTGTTTTTTGAGAACAGCACGCGTACCCGCACGACGTTCGAGATTGCATCCACGCGTTTATCGGCGGATATCATTAATCTGAACATTTCTGCCTCGTCGGCCAGCAAGGGCGAGTCACTGCTCGATACGATCGACAACCTGTCTGCCATGCACGCCGACATGTTCGTAGTGCGCCATGCGCAATCGGGCGCGCCGTACCTGATTGCCAAGCACCTCACCGAAACCGGGCAAGACCATGTGCATGTGGTGAATGCCGGTGATGGTCGTCATGCGCATCCCACCCAGGGCTTGCTCGACATGTATACCATCCGCCATTACAAGAAAGATTTTCGCAATCTGACGGTGGCGATTGTGGGTGACATTCTGCACAGTCGTGTCGCGCGATCAGATATTCACGGTCTCACGACACTCGGCGTGCCCGAAGTGCGCGCCATCGGACCGCGTACCTTGTTGCCATCGTCGCTCGAGCAAATGGGTCTGCGCGTATTCAATGACATGAACGAAGGTTTGAAAGGTGTTGATGTCATCATCATGCTGCGTCTGCAAAATGAGCGCATGACCGGTGCTTTGCTGCCTTCCGCACAAGAATATTTCAAGAGCTATGGGCTGACGCCCGAGCGATTGGCTCTCGCCAAGCCGGATGCCATCGTGATGCATCCGGGGCCAATGAACCGCGGTGTCGAGATTGATTCTGCCGTGGCTGATGGATCGCAGTCGGTGATTCTGCCGCAGGTGACATTTGGCATTGCGGTCCGAATGGCTGTGATGAGTATGTTGGCGGCCGCATGACAAATCCAAATTCGACCCCGAGCATCGAGATCAAGCACGGCCGCGTGGTTGATCCGGCCAACGCCATTGATGCGACCAAGAATGTGTATATCTCTGACGGTCGTATTGCAGCAGTGGGGCAAGCACCGGCAGGTTTCCGTGCTGATCAGGTGCTAGATGCCAGTGGCTTGATCGTGTCGCCTGGCTTGGTGGATTTGTCCGCGCGGCTGCGTGAACCGGGCTATGAGTACAAGGCTACGCTTGAATCCGAGTTGGATGCGGCGATGGCCGGTGGTGTCACCAGTTTATTGTGTCCACCCGATACTGATCCGGTGCTGGATGAGCCCGGGCTGGTCGAGATGCTGGTACACCGTGCGCGCTTGTTGAACCAGTCGCATGTCTACCCGCTCGGTGCGTTGACCATGGGCTTGAAGGGCAAAGAGCTGACCGAAATGGCCGAGCTGACTGAAGCCGGCTGTGTCGGGTTTGCGCAGGCCGAAGAGCCGATTCAAGACACCACGGTGCTGCAACGCGCGATGCAGTACGCCAGTACCTTCGGTTACACCGTCTGGTTGCGCCCGCAAGATCCGTATTTGGGTCGTAGTGGTGTGGCGCATGCCGGGCCATTGGCTTCTCGGCTGGGCTTGTCCGGGGTGCCGGTGATCAGCGAAACCGTTGCGCTGCACACGGTATTCGAGCTGATGCGTGGTACCGGTGCCAAGGTGCATATCTGTCGTATTTCGTCGGCAGCGGGTATCGCGCTGATACGCGCAGCGCGCGCCGAGGGTTTGCCGGTCACTTGCGATGTCGGCGCACACCATATTCACCTCACTGACAATGACATCGGTTTTTTTGATGCGAATGCGCGCATGACACCACCACTAAGGAGCCAGCGCGATCGTGATGCGATTCAAACCGCGCTGCTAGACGGCACCATCGATGCGATTTGCTCTGATCACACACCGCTCGATGATGAAGAAAAATTACTGCCGTTTGCTGAGGCATCACCTGGTGCTACCGGTTTGGAGTTGTTGCTGTCACTTTCGATCAAATGGGCTGAGCAAGCGGCGAGTCGTGGTGCGACGCTCAGCACGGCAGTAGCACGTATCACTTGCGATGCCGCACGTATTGCCGGTATCAATGCCGGGAGTTTGTCAGTGGGTGGCGCTGCAGATATTTGCGTGTTTGATCCCGCGGCGCGTTGGAAAGTCGAGGCCGCAGCGCTGCGTAGCCAGGGTAAACACACACCATTTTTGGGCTACGAATTACCCGGCCAGGTCAGGCATACCATTGTGGCTGGCCGCATCGCTTTTAGTCGCTGATGTCGCTGATCAGCTTATTGACGTAGCGATTGGTATTCAATTCAAGGCGTTTGATGAAGTACTGGCGACTCGCGCGACTGATCTTGCACCTGCTGGTGGGGCTAGCCAAAGTAGCGCTACTGTTTCCTTTGCTTGGTTCGGCGGCGCGTGAACGCCGTGTGCAGCGCTGGTCGCGACAACTCGTGACGATTTGCGGTGTTCGTATGCGTTTTGATGAAACGCAGCAAGCGATGCCTGTCTCTCCTGCGCTGATTATTTGTAACCATATTTCCTGGCTCGATATCTTCGTCGTCAACACGCTGCATACCTGTCGCTTTGTGGCGAAGTCGGATATTCGTTCGTGGCCCTTGATCGGTTGGCTGTGCGAGCACACGGGCACGATCTTCATCGCTCGTGGCCGCGCACGAGATGTCAGACGAATTTACGAAGGGCTGGTCAAAAGCATTCACGATGGTGAGCGTGTCGCTTTTTTCCCGGAAGGTACGACCGCACCCCAGGGCACCGTGCTGCCATTTCATGCGAATTTATTTGAGGCGGCGATCGAGGCCGAAGTGCCTGTGCAGCCCTATGCAATTCGTTATGTCGATGCAGATGGTGGGTTACACGATGCTGCTGATTTTGTCGGCGACATGAATTTTGTACAGAGCGTCATCGCCATCATGAACAGTAGTGGCATGACCGCCGAGTTGATACGCCTGCCGCCGATCTCGACCACCGGTGCGCACCGTCGTGAACTGGCACAAGCAGCGCACGATGCGATTGCCGGTGCATTAATGCCTATCGCGCAGCAAGAACAACGCAAAGTCGGCTGATCGCGATCGCCGCATAAGGCAGGATCCATTCAGACCCGCCATGGAGTAATGAGTGATTAACCTGGCTTCTGATGGCCCGGACAATCTATCTGAATCAAGCGTCGATCGGATAGTCTAAGCGCACTCAGCTTGCCGCCCCAGACGCAGCCGCTATCCAGTCCAAACAGATGCTCGCGTTGCAGGATGCCGAGGGTAGACCAATGCCCGAACACGATAGGTACTCGTTCAGTACGTCGCCCCGGCACATCAAACCACGGCATGAATCCAACTGGCGGAGCACCCGGCCCTTCTTTGGTGGCGAACTCCATTTCACCGTCCGCGCTACAGAATCGCAGACGCGTCAGCGCATTGACGATACAGCGCAGGCGTTCAGTGCCTTCCAAGGAGTCAGACCAGCGCGCCGGTTGATTGCCGTACATTGCGTGCAAAAAATCCACCCAATCAGGTGCTTGCAAGCGCGCTTCGACTTCAGCAGCAAGTGACAGCGCTTGTGCTGCTGTCCACTGTGGTAGCACACCAGCATGCACGCATAGCCAGTCGTTCACCATCAATGCCAGCG
>JBJTXC010000062.1:0-2420 GCA_046082065.1 Burkholderiaceae bacterium | reverse complement strand
CTGCTGATCGTTGACGATCAGCAGGGAAGGGGAGGCGTGCATGCGCCCGATTGTAAATGACGTGAACCGGTTAGCGTAACAAGCTCAACGCCAAAATCAAACCGGCAATCAGCAGCGCTAAGACCAGCGCCACCAACATCGGTGAGCCGCCACGTCGTTGCTGCCACGTGACTGGCGGCGCGATGCTGCGAACTGATGCTAATACCTTGAGCTCTGCCACCGGCAAGTGACCCCAACGCGCGCGCCCAACTGTATCGTCTGGTAACGGCTCGGGCGCTGCGATACGTTGCTCGGCAGGCAGATTGTCGGTCTGTAAAAAATAAGTCTCCGGCAGACCCATGGCGATTGCAATCCGGCGTGCACAATCAACACGATGTGCTTCATCGACGAATGCATGCGATGCGCCTTCTTCAATCGCCCGAATCTGGGCATCACTCAAGCCGGACAGCATCGCCAGCGTGACAGTGCTTAAGTGATGCTCGCGCCGTACCCGCTCGATCATCTTGCCGAGCACGGTAGTTTGCAGTTGCGGTTCCTGACGCAGGCTATTCATTTCGCAGGCTATTCATTTTGAAGGCGATTCATATGCGTGCCTCGCGGCCAGCGCCATACGGCGCATCTGCACTGGTCCGCAGCGCATCGTCGACCAGTGTCATTTGCACCCGATAAAATAATTTGTAGTCGGGTGTCTTCATTTTTCTGAGCGATACAGATAGCCCGCCGCCACGCCGCAGCAGCAACCAACCGTGCGCTTCGTTGGCGGTGGCAATGCCGTTTTCCAGATGCGAGATTTCGCTGTCGTTATCGGATAGCAGCCGCAGCTTGTCCCAGAACACGCCCGCACCCGCATAACGATCCATCGGATCAAGCAGTCGGAACCAGCCGTCAGCCATCGCCGCAATCGCAAAATGATGATCGAGCAAACCGCTGGCCTCGTGCGCTGCATCGTTATGCGTATCAACCAGCAAGCTTCTTAAAATATCAAAGTCAAACGGCAGTTTTTCTAGTTGCATCAGGTGATAAGACTGCCCACCACACTCCACATTCGTCATGCGTATTTGCACCAACTCGGCTTGACGGTCGGGGCGCTCAAACAGGGCGCGTACTTGTTGTTGACCGATTGGTTGCACGGCGAGGAAGAGATCTTCCAGCAAACGATCGGTGGTATCCGGGTACGACAATTGACGCCGTGCCTGCGCGCTGGCAAACAAGATACGGCCATCATCTGCAGTCACCATCATCGCCGCAGGTAACTGATAAAACGCTTGCGACACCACCAGTAAATCATTCGTGCTGGCGTTGGCTTGCTCAACCAGTTGACGCGCAGCCTGATCCAACCACGCGCTATGTTTAGCGGCACGCAGCGCCAACACAGCCACAATCAGCAAGAGCTTCAGCAGCAACCACAAGCCGCTGGCGATTTGCGTGAGTGTTTTGGCATCCGCTGCTTCAGTCGCGCTCGGTGGCAGGCCGAGCACAATCAGCACCATCAGCAACTGCAGCATGGCGATCACACTGCACAGCAGCGCAAGCAGGATCACGACTCGCCGCGAGATCGGGTTCAAACGTGCGTGCCTGCTGCACTCTGCAGCCGCGCCGGCAAAGCTTATGCAGAGCAGGAGCGATGCCATCATCGGGCCAGTCACACCTGCGCCGCGAGAGGGCAGGTGTTGCACGCCAATACCGAGCGCTAGCGCCAACAACAACACCAGTGGCACATATACCCGCCCCGCCGGTGGGCGACCAGCGACGGCTGCTGCGATTGCCGCGGCCGCAATCAAATCAAATGCAAGGAATGGTGTCATATCACCCGCGAGTGCAAAGCGCTCGGCAACCAACACAGCCACCGGGTGCACCAGCACGCCACACGCCGCAATCCACACCGGGTAGTCAGTCGGCCTCGGTGCGATTGGGTAGCGCGCAATGTCCAAAGCGATCAGTGCTGCGCTGCTCAGCAAGAAGAACAGCAACAAATCGCTCGACAGGTTCATTAGCGTGCTACTCCGCGATCGACTGTCGATGAGGCTGGCGATACTTCGCGGGCAGCATCCGGCGATACATCCATCAACACGGGCTTAAACGTGGGCACGCCCGCCAAGCTGGGGGCCTGATTGACAGTATGCGGTCGCAGGTACTCGACAAGACGGTCTATTTGCTGCTGATCGGGCCAGAGCGTTGGGCCCAGTGCCAATGCAATCGCCAAGCTGGCCGCGCCCAGCAGGCCCGCGCGCGCTGAAGCTCGCTTGCGCGGTCGATAGGCCGTACGTCGGTGAGCATTTTTTTGAGCGGTGGGTTGCCTATGTGCGCTCAGCCTTGCGTCATGTGACAGTGCATTTGCTGAGGCGAAGCGGCTGGGCAGATCATCCGGCGGTTCGTCAAGGTACCAGCGCGCGACGCGCTGGCCTAATGCGGCGATTTGA
>JBJTXC010000061.1:0-2014 GCA_046082065.1 Burkholderiaceae bacterium | reverse complement strand
GTGACTTGCATTATTGCCACCCATGATGAACGTCTGCTGCACAACGCAGATCGCGTCGTGCTGCTGGATCGTGGGCGTGTGATTGCCATGCATGATGCAGCTAGCGAGATGGGCGCATGAACTGGCTGCGTGAACACTGGCGTGCGCTGTTGTCGGCATTCGCGCGTGTGCGAGTCACACCGGGTGGGTTTATTTTTAATGTGGTGGTGATTGCGTTGGCGCTGGTGCTGCCGCTGACCGGCCTCACCGTGCTCGACAATTTGCGTCCGGTGGCGCGCGATTTAGCCGTAGAGCCCGAGCTTAGCCTATTTCTCTCGACCGAAGCCGCGCGTGCACGCGCGCAAGCGATGGAAAATGACATTCGTCAGCAAGCGACAAAGCTATCCATACCTGTCGCGCTTGAGTTCATCGACCGTGACCGCGCGTTGGCTTCGATGAAAGCCCATTCTGGCTTGCATGAAGTGGTTACGGCGCTCGGCAGCAACCCGCTGCCCGATGCCTATGTGGTGCGTGTCGTCGGTGGCGCAGATGCCGTGTCGCCGACCCGTATCACTCAACTGGCCGACGCCTTGAGGCGGATTGATGGCGTCGAGTCTGTGCAACTCGATTCTGTTTGGGTCAAGCGTCTGGCAGCGCTGGTCGATCTGGCCAGCATAACGCTCTGGCTGCTGGCTTCGACCTTGTGCGGCGTGGTGCTGGCGGTGGTGTTCAACACGATTCGGCTGCAGGCTTATACGCAGCTTGAAGAAATCAGCGTCATGCGCATGCTCGGCGCCACTGATGCCTACGTGTCTCGACCGTTCTACTACCTCGGCGCCTTGCTGGGGCTGAGCGCCGGGGTGGTGGCGTTGTTACTGGTGGCCGCTGGGCTCGCTGCGATCAACCAGTCCGTTGCTGAGTTGGCAAAATTATACGGATCGCAGTTCTCGCTCAGTCCGCTGGATGCAAGGTCGTGCGCGCTCCTGCTGCTGGTGAGCGTGGCGCTGGGGGTGATCGGGGCCGGGTTATCGGTGAGGCGGGCGCTGCGGGCGGGGGATTAGCACTCCTCATTGGAGAGTGCTAATATTTCGGTTGAAAGGCTGACCCAGCCATTGCTTCAATGTCCATCTCAGGAGATCCAATGACAGCTATGTCCGCATCGTCTGCCCTCGTGCCGGCCGGTCGCCACGCGCTGGCGCTCGGGTTCCCCGCCAGTGTTGGCAACATTGATGCCTACATTTCTACAGTCAATCGCCTGCCCATGCTGGCGGCAGAAGAAGAGTCGACCCTGGCTCGCAAACTGCGTGACGAAGGCGATCTAGCCGCCGCGCAAAAGCTGGTGATGTCTCACCTCAGGCTGGTGGTTTCGATCGCGCGCGGCTACCTCGGTTACGGCCTGCCACATGCCGATTTGATCCAGGAAGGTAATGTCGGCTTGATGAAGGCCGTTAAGCGCTTCGACCCCGAGCAAGGGGTGCGACTGGTGTCGTATGCCATGCACTGGATCAAAGCCGAAATTCACGAATACATACTTCGCAATTGGCGTATGGTGAAGCTCGCCACCACCAAAGCGCAGCGCAAATTGTTTTTCAATCTGCGTAGCCACAAAACCGGCTTGGACACCATGACGCCTGAGCAGGTCGATGAATTAGCATCGTCGCTCAACGTGAAGCGCGAAGAAGTCATTGAGATGGAAACGCGATTATCCGGACGCGATATCGCGCTGGACGCGCCGAATGACGATGACGACGACGCGAAGTTTGCGCCGATCTCTTATTTATCGGCAGAGCATTCCGAGCCATTAAAAATGCTCGAAGCCAAGCAATACGATCGCTTGCAATCTGAAGGCTTGGAACAAGCACTTGCAAAACTCGACGCGCGTGCACGACGGATTGTCGAGGCGCGTTGGCTGGCGAATGACGATGGCTCGGGCGCCACACTGCATGAGTTGGCAGAGGAGTTTGGCGTGTCGGCCGAGCGCATTCGCCAAATCGAAGCCGCGGCCATGAAGAAGATGAAAGTGGCTTTGGCGGAG
>JBJTXC010000060.1:0-3063 GCA_046082065.1 Burkholderiaceae bacterium | reverse complement strand
CGATCAGACGGCCGTTCGCGAGGCTGAAGAAAAAAGTGTGATGCGGATTATCCGGATCAAGACCGAATCGTTGGTCCGCTTGTTTTTCGCTGATAGGCTTGCCGCCATATTCAATGATGCGCGCGCCAGCGGAAATTTTGCGGCTAGCGAATACACCGTTACCGTGTACCTTAGATAAACGTACCTTGTAATAGTCGGTCGGCAATAAATCTACCGGATCGGATCGCTTGCTTTTCATCGTGTTGAAAAACTCTGCAGTAGAAACAAATCCATTCTGTTTGGCTTTCACGCTAGGTGCGCTGATCGTCGCACGTCAATAATCAGCGCGAACGCGTTAAGGCGCGCATGATAGCGTGCTATCAACGCGCCCACCAGTTGCTTGATCTCAGTTCGGTACAATCGACGCGCCAAGTTAGTCATTCGCGCTGGCACTGAACATTTTTCGGATCGTCATATGCTACGCGTCACCGATGTTGTACTACCGCTTGACCATCCAGAGCATGCCTTGCGCGATGCGGTCCTCACGCGACTCGGCGCAGGTGTCGATGAATTGCGCAGTTTGCAGGTGTTTCGTCGGGGCTTTGATGCGCGCAAAAAATCGTCGATACAGTGGGTCTATACGGTTGATGTCGAGTTGCATGATGAAGTCACAGCACTCTCGCGACGGCTGCCTAAGGTTGGTACCACGCCTGATATGGTGTACCGCTTTGTGGCCAGCGCACCACCAGGCTTGTCGGAACGACCGGTCGTGATTGGATTTGGCCCTTGCGGCTTGTTTGCAGCACTGATCCTCGCGCAATCAGGTTTTCGTCCCATCATTATCGAGCGGGGCAAGGTAGTGCGCGAGCGCACCAAGGACACCTTTGCGCTGTGGCGTCAGCACCAACTGAATCCGGAGTCTAATGTGCAGTTTGGCGAAGGTGGCGCAGGTACTTTTTCTGATGGCAAGCTCTGGACTCAGGTTGGCGACCCCAAACACTACGGTCGCAAAGTACTGGAAGAGTTTGTCAAAGCCGATGCGCCAGCCGAAATTTTGTATGTCAGCAAGCCGCACATCGGTACTTTCCGGCTGGTCAAGATGATCGAGCTGATGCGCGCAGAGATCATCGCGCTTGGTGGTGAGTTTTTATTCGAGCGAAAGGTCGATGGGCTTGATATCGTCGACGGCCAGTTGCGCGGCGTGCATCTGTCCGACGGTGAATGGCTTCGTACGCGTCATGCCGTGCTGGCGATAGGACACAGCGCACGCGATACTTTTCACATGTTGCATGATGCCGGGGTGTTCATGGAGGCCAAGCCGTTTTCTGTGGGCTTTCGGATTGAGCATCCGCAGTCGCTGATAGATCGTGCGCGATTCGGAAGGTTTGCGGGCCACGCCTCACTCGGTGCGGCTGATTACAAGCTAGTGCATCACGCAAACAATGGTCGCTCGGTATACAGTTTTTGTATGTGCCCGGGCGGCACGGTGATTGCGGCCACGTCAGAACCGGGTCGTGTGGTGACCAATGGTATGAGTCAATACTCGCGTAACGAGCGCAATGCCAACGCAGGCATTGTGGTGGGCGTGACGCCAGCGGATTATCCCGGCGGTCCATTGGCAGGCATTGCTTTTCAGCGCGAGCTGGAATCGCGCGCGTTTCAATTGGGTGGGGCTGATTACAGTGCGCCTGGTCAGCTGGTGGGAGATTTTCTTCGTCAAACGCCATCAACGATGTTTGGCAGCGTGCAGCCATCGTATAAACCCGGCGTACGGTTGGGCGATCTCGCAGCTTCGTTGCCCGCTTATGCGGTTGAGGCGATCCGCGAGGCCTTGCCCGCGTTCGATCGGCAGATTCATGGCTTTGCGATGAACGATGCCGTATTGACTGGTGTCGAGACGCGCACGTCGTCGCCGCTGCGGATACGCCGCGGACAAGATTTTCAAAGCGTGAACACGCAGGGCATTTACCCGGCTGGCGAGGGCGCGGGTTACGCCGGCGGCATTATGTCTGCGGCGATTGACGGCATTCGCGTTGCCGAAGCCGTTGCCAAGACCATCGTCGCCAAGCCGATGGCGCACGCATAAAAAAACGGGCCGCGACGCGACCCGTTTTTCGCTTTACTTGAATGCAGAGATTACTTCTTGCTGCGGCTAGGTTTCGATGCAGCCAGTTGGCTGGTGATTTCCTCGAAGCCGTTCTCCATGGTGGCCAGAGCTTGCTTGCTACCTTTGACCATTTGCTCAATCGCGGCGTTGGTGTTGGCCACGCTTGCTTTCAGCAGCGTGATGACATGCTCCGAACCGGCAGGGGCTGACTTGGACATTTCGTCGATCAACTGATTGATCTGACGGGTGCTCTGGCCGATGCGGGTTTCTGCGGCGCTGGTGAAATCAGCCTGTGCCTTCGACATGATGGCAGCCATATGGCGGGCATAAGCAAGCGCTTGTTCAGCGCCCGGTTGCGCTTGCGACGAAGTCGCTTCAATCACGGCCTGCGCGTCCTTGGCAGCCAGCAGTTGCGATGCAGCCGCTGAGGTCTGAGCCAACGACTCTTTGGCAGTTGCAATATTCAATTCAACCAACTCGGTCACGCTGTGCAGCGCCTGGTTGGCCAAGTCGTGCATGGCCTTCAATTGTGCATCGATAGAGCTCTTGGCGACTTTGCTGAGGTGTTCGGTGTTTGCCAACATGATTTTCTCCTGGAATTTGATCGGACGAGCGGCCTTTGTGCGCCGCAACAAATCCAATTTTAGGGCCAGATCTGCAGAAGTCAAGCACTTTTTGTGCGCCGCATCAAGAAAGTGGGCTGCATCACCGATTCACGCCTGATCTTGGGTGTCTGGCATTGCCAATTCACTAAGCGAACGACCGCCTAGCGTGTTCGGGCCGAGCATCAACACAGGCACAGGTTGATCGGGTCGCTGGACTAGGCTGCGTTGCCCTCGCGTGTCCGGCGCCAGGCGTCGATTAGCTCGCGCGCGCCGGTCGGCAACTGATCCAGTGGCACGGTCGCCGCCCGATGAAAAATCATCTGCGCATAGACATCGGCCAGCGCGTTCACTTCCGGCGACAATGCGCGTTCT
>JBJTXC010000059.1:0-7029 GCA_046082065.1 Burkholderiaceae bacterium | reverse complement strand
CTTCGTCAAGAACCGATTTCGTCAGCGCGATGGCTAGGGCTGCCAACGCCGCAGGCAATATCAAACGTACGGCAAGGACTGCCAATGCTGCAGGCAGCCTTACGAGAAATAATCCAAGAACCTATCTCGTTAGGTCGATGGCAAGGCGGCAGCGCCGAAGACAGTACATGACGTACGGCGAGGGCTGCCAACGCCGCAAGCGGCGTAACGAGATAGGTTCTGAGCAAACAGGAGATGCGGGATGATTGTATTGTGCGGATTCGCAGCCAGTAACTACTACAACAAGGTCAAGCTGGCATTACTCGAAAAGGCAATTCCGTTCGAGGAAAAGCTGCAATGGGTGGATCAATCTCCCAAGTTACTGTCCAAATCGCCACTGGGCAAGGTGCCTTATTTCGAGATTGATGGGCAGACTTTATGCGAGTCGCAAGTGATGGTGGATTATCTTGAGTCAGCCTATCCTCAAGTGCCGCTGCTACCGAAAGATCCGCTTGCAGCCGCCAAAATACGAGAGCTAATCCAGTTTATTGAGTTGCATCTCGAGCTTGTGGCGCGGGATTTATACGGCGCGGCTTTTTTTGGCGGAAAAGCAAGCGACGAGCGTAAAGAGCGCGCCTACCAACAGCTCAAGCGTAGTGCCAAAGCACTCGCGCAGTTAGTCAGTTTCGATCCCTATATTGCGGGCCACGATTTTGGTTTGGCCGATTGCGCCGCGTTTGTTCATTTACCGGTGGTATCCATGACCACCAAGGCGATCTATGGCGAGGATCTGCTGGCTGATTATCCTTTGAAAGAGTACGTAAAAAGGCTAAGTGAGCGACCAACGGTGCAAAAGGTGAATGCTGATCGAAAAGAAAACACCGAGCTGATGCGTGAGTGGCGTGCATCGCTCAAGAAGAACGGGTCTAATTAAGCCGCTTGCGGCGCGGCAGCCCTTGCCAACTGTCTTGCACTGTCTGCGGCGCTGCCGGCTTGCCATCGACCTAATCATTGACCTAACAAGACAGGTTCTGCATCTCTGCATAACAGGCGACCCACTGCGCCGGCGAGCAAATCTCGAACAAGCCTAATTTACGAATTCGACGTGCCAGTTTGAGCAGTGCTTTATCTTTTGAGACCAGGTACGCCGCGCCACTCGTAACAGCGAGTTCGATGAATTTCTGATCATCGGCATCTTTGCAGATGGGTAGCTTTAAATGGGTGGGCAGTAAAGTGTCGATCGGCTTGATCCAGCGGTCAAACTCGGCAATGGCTAAATCGCGCGCTTTTGCATCAAGACCAAAGCGGTCGTAAGCCAGCACCAGCGTCCACTCGGTGCGGCAATCGTCGCGCGTTACGCATTCGATGTCCCCTGACTGCATGGATTGCAGCAACCGCTGCCAGCGAACATCACGGAATACAAACAGATCAAGGCAGACATTGGTGTCTAGCACCAGCCGGCAGGGTGATTTCGGTATCATTGATTATTCAGCGCCGATTATCATTTCAAATATTGGCTCAGAATCTTAATTTAATGAGATCGGTTCTTCACATCGATTGAGTGAACCCACTTGCTATTTTCGAATGAATTATCACGCTCTTTGTTAATTACATCTACTGCTTATGTTGATTGTTCTTTCGCCCGCTAAAACGCTCGATTTCGAGTCGCCCATCAAGGTCAATAAAACCACCGAGCCGGATTTTATCCCGCGCTCTGCAGAGCTGGTTTCAACCCTGCGCGCGATGCAGCCATCGGAAATCGGCAGCCTGATGAGTATTTCTGATAGCTTGGCGCAGTTGAATGTAGCGCGCTATGCGAGTTGGTCGAAAAAATTCACGACAGATAATTCACGTCCTGCGATGCTGGCATTCGATGGTGATGTGTATGAGGGGCTGGACGCACGCAGTTTGAACGCGCGTCAGCTCGATTGGGCGCAGAAGCATCTGCGCATTTTGTCAGGCTTGTATGGCTTGTTGCGGCCGCTTGATTTGATGCAGCCTTATCGGCTTGAAATGGGTACCCGATTAACTACCAAGCGCGGTAAAGACTTGTATGCGTTCTGGGGTGATGAGATCACTGATGCATTGAACGAGGCACTGCTTGCAGCAAAAGCCGAGGTTTTGGTGAATCTGGCCTCTGAAGAGTATTTCAAATCGGTTCGCCCGGCAAAGCTGAATCGCCCCGTTATCACGCCGGTATTCGAGGAATGGAAGGGCGGTGGATACAAGATCGTGTCTTTTTTTGCCAAGCGCGCGCGTGGTTTGATGGCGCGTTATGCAATAGAAAACAAACTCACCAAGCCAGCGCAGCTCAAAGCATTCGATGTTGAGGGCTACCGCTTCGATACCAAGGCATCTGGTGATGCGCGGTATGTATTTCGTCGCCGATCAACCTGATCGTATTACCAGATTTTCCACCAGGGTTTTTTGTCGGCACCGGCGTTAGCTGCATCCCCTTTGGAAAAATTCAGCTGGTACACACGCTCGGCGTCGTCGCGCAGTTCTTTCATGCCCATTGCTTCGTAAGACAGCATCTGAATGCGTAGCGCATTCTTTGCGGCATCCGAGCCCGGGTAATCGCGCACCACGTTTTGTGCGCGGTTAGCGGCGGCAACATACGCGCCGCGTCGGTAGTAGTAGTTGGCGACATGGACCTCGTAGCGGGCCATGGCGTCGATCAGGTAATCGAGTCGATCACGCGCGTCAGGCGCGTACTGGCTGTTGGGGAAGCGGTCAATCAACTGCTTGAATGCATCAAACGCAGCGCGCGCTGCTTTCGGATCGCGTTCGGTCGGATCTTGCTCACTCACGAAATCGAACAAGCCTTTGTTGCCTTTGAAATTCGCCAGCCCGCGCAGGTAGTACATGTAATCGACATTCGGATGGTTAGGGTGCAAGCGAATGAATCGATCAATCGCCGCCAAACATTGTGCCTGCTCGTTTTGTTTGTAGTAGGCGTAGGCGATCTGCATTTGCGCACGCTGCGCGTAGGCACCGAACGGGTAGCGTGACTCGAGCTTTTCGAAGTATTTGATGGATTTTTCGTAGTTGCCGCTTTTCAGCTCGTCAGCAGCCTCGGCGTATAATTTATCCGCCGACCAGTTCTTGGTCTCATCCGGTTTTTCTCCGAGCGAGCCGCAGGCAGCAAGTGCCAGCGCAAGTGCCATCAGGTAAATTTTAAGAAGGTGCTTAAGCATGGAGGAGGTCGGCGGCGGATCGGAAAACAAAGTCGATTATAGCCGATGAACACCCCCACCAATCCGGTCTTTACCGAGCAAGATGCCCAGGCTGTGACTGCTGATGTTGCCAGCGTTTTTGATGATGCTGACGACGCCGACGAGTTTGCAGTTGGTGTTGATGATCTTGCACCAATTTCATTGACATTGGATTCGAGCAGCTGTGGCACCCGGCTCGATAAAGTGCTCGCCACCCATTTGCCGCAGTACTCGCGTGCTCGCTTGCAGCAATGGATCGATAGCGGTCATGTGCTGGTGGACGGCAAGGCAGCAAAAGCAAAGTCGGGCATGTTGGGTGATGAATTGATTACCGTGCAGCCGCAGCCTGCCAACAGCGACTTTGCTTACCAGCCAGAACCGATTGCGCTTGATGCAATTCACGAAGACGATGCAATCATCGTGATCAATAAGCCGGTCGGGATGGTGGTGCATCCTGCTGCGGGTAACTGGCAGGGCACATTGCTTAATGGATTACTGCATCGCTGGCCGCAGTTGGCGGGTGTGCCGCGTGCCGGTATCGTGCACCGGCTCGACAAAGACACCAGTGGTCTATTGGTGGTTGCAAAAACACTGTCAGCGCAAACCGATTTGGTCAGACAACTGCAAGAGCGCAGTATGGGTCGGGCGTATCTTGCACTGGTGTGGGGCCAGCCAATTTCAAGTGGCCGTGTCGAGGCGGCAATCGCAAGGCATTCACGTGATCGTACTCGCATGGCGGTCAGTAAATCGCCACTTGCTAAGCCGGCGATCACACATTACACACGCGTTGCAAACGGCGTCTTGGAAGGTAAGCCCGTTGCGCTATTGAGATGCCAACTCGAGACCGGCCGTACGCACCAGATTCGTGTGCATTTGCAGTCGATTGGTTTTCCATTGGTCGGCGATACGGTCTACGGCAAGCAGCACTTGGCCGCAGTGTTTCCGCGTCAGGCCTTGCATGCGGTGAATCTGCAGTTACGCCACCCGGCGAGTCAGCAATCCGCCGAATGGTTCGCGCCCTTGCCCGGCGATCTGCAGCAGTTGTTGGCGCGCGCTGGTATCGACCAGAAAGTAGTGTGATGTCGCTGCCGGTACTTGAAATGAATTGGCCAGAACGGCCGGCATCGGTCTCGGTGATATCGACCACCCGCCGGGGCGGCTACAGTGCTGCACCTTACGACGACGGTACAGGCGCAGGGGGACTGAATCTCGGCACGCATGTTGGCGATGTCGCCGAAACCGTGGCGCGTAATCGCGCGCTGCTGCGCCAAGCGCTGCCCGCCGAACCGATCTGGTTGACGCAAGTGCACGGCACGCGCGTGGTGAATGCGGATGTGGCGGATATAACGCTCGCATCGATCGAAGCTGATGCCTGCATTGCCACCCAAGCTGGTGTGGTGTGCGCGATCATGACTGCAGACTGCATGCCCGTGTTGTTGGCCGACAGTCGCGGCCGTGTGGTGGGTGCTGCGCATGCAGGTTGGCGCGGATTGGCTGGTGGGGTGTTGCAAGCCACGGTAAACGCCATGCGTGATTGCGGTGCCGACGATATCGTTGCCTGGCTTGGGCCCGGTATTGGTCCGCATGCCTTCGAGGTTGGGTCAGACGTGCTGGCGGCATTCAAATCCAGTCAACCCGAGTTAACTGCTTTCAGACCCATGCCAGATCGAGCCGGCAAGTATCTGGCAGATTTGCCGGCACTCGCGCGGCACCTATTGGCGGACGTTGGCGTGACGCGTGTTGCCGGCGGCGAGCATTGCACCGTGAGCGATGAAGCGCGGTTTTATTCGTTTCGACGTGATCGCGTCACAGGCCGTATGGCCTCGATGATCTGGCTCAGCTAGCCTGATCTGTACTTTTTTTTGCATCGTTGCCGGTGTCGCTCATGTTGCTGCTTTGTCTTTCTTGCATCATGCGCAAGCGCGCTTCTTCGTTGCGTCGGCGGCGCTGAGGGCTGCCGGCGACATACACAATGATTAGCGTGGGCAACACGCCATACAGGAAAAACGTCATAATGCCTGCCACCACCGTTTCTTCGGTGATAGCCATCATGAGCGTCACATAAATCCAACCGACTGCCGCGATGTGCACGTTGCGCCTTCCGACAAAGAAGCCAACGCATCCTAGCACCATTACTTGTTGCGGCGAATTCGTTCCGAATCTAAAAAAACGCATGAATACTTCACGACGTAACGCGGCACAGCAGGCCGCAGCACAGCAAGCCGCGGCGCAGCAGTGGTTTACTCAAATGGCCGACCCCAAACAGTGGCAGTCGATGTTCAACCTGATGCAAGCCGGGCTGCCCTCAATGGCCGGTATGCCGACGATGCCTGCGATGCCAAACTTGCCCGCGGTACCGCCCATGGCACCTGTGAACGCAGTGGTGCCGCCCGAGAAGCTGGCACAACTTCAAAAAGAGTACATGGATGAATTGGCCACGCTGTGGGCTGCGCTGGTCGCGCAGCGTGAGCCGGACATTCGCGATCGTCGATTTGCCGATCCGGCGTGGCACCGTAACCCCATGCATGCGTTCAATGCGGCGGTATACCTGCTGAATGCGCGCTACCTGAATGCGCTGGCAGAAGCCGTCGATGCAGACGAAAAAACCAAACGCAAAATTCGCTTCGCCACCCAGCAAACCATCGATGCGCTGTCTCCCAAGAATTTTTTGGCGACCAACCCGGAGGCGCAGCAAAAATTGGTCGAATCCAAGGGCGAGAGCCTGACACGCGGCATCATGCATATGCTGGCTGATATGGGTAAAGGCCATATCTCGCAAACCGATGAAAGCGCATTTGAAGTGGGCCGCAATGTAGCGACCACCGAGGGCGCGGTGGTCTTCGAAAACGAAGTGATGCAACTGCTGCAGTACCGACCGCTGACCAAAGAAGTGCATGAGCGTCCGTTGCTGTTTGTACCGCCGTGCATCAACAAATATTACATCCTGGATCTGCAGCCGGAAAACTCAGTGATTCGTTACGCAGTAGAGCAGGGACACACCGTGTTCGTGCTGTCGTGGGTGAATCCCGATGCGGCGCTGGGTCACCTGACCTGGGATGATTACATCGAAGAAGGACCCATCCGCGCGATGGAGGTTGCGCTCGCAATCAGCGGCGCGAAAAAATTGAACGTGCTGGGGTTCTGCGTTGGCGGCACCATCGTTGCCAGTGCACTTGCCGCGTTGGCGGCGCGCGGCAAACGTCCTGCTTCCAGCCTGACCTTGCTGACCACCATGCTTGATTTCACTGACGTGGGCGTGATCGATGTGTACGTTGATGAGCAGCAGGTGGCGCAACGCGAACAGTCGATTGGGCAAGGCGGCTTGATGCCGGGGCGTGATTTTGCGGCGACATTTTCCAGTCTGCGTCCCAACGATCTGGTTTGGAATTATGTCGAGAGTAATTACCTGAAAGGCGAAGAGCCCCCCGCGTTCGATCTGCTGTACTGGAACGCCGACAGCACGAATTTGCCGGGGCCGATGTTTTGCTACTACCTGCGACATATGTACCTGCAGAACGAGTTACGTCAACCCGGCAAGCTGCACGTGAACGATGACCCGATTGATCTGGGCAAGGTCAATCTGCCGGCATTTTTATACGCGTCACGCGAAGACCACATCGTGCCGTGGGCGAGTGCTTATCGAACTACTGACCTGATTAACAAAGGGCATCGGAGCAACAACCGATTCGTCCTCGGTGCGTCGGGCCATATTGCTGGGGTGATCAACCCGCCCGCCAAGAAAAAGCGTAGCTACTGGGTGAATGATCAATTGCCTTCGGATGCGGACCAGTGGCTGGCCGACGCAACTGAGCACGCCGGGAGTTGGTGGCCAGAG
>JBJTXC010000058.1:0-3203 GCA_046082065.1 Burkholderiaceae bacterium | reverse complement strand
GATCACATCGTCGGTACGGCCTAAGATGAAGTAATACCCATCTTGGTCTTTGATGCCCCAATCATGATTTAAGTTTCCTGCTGAGTGACCCGATGAGTACGATTCTTTGGTTATTCACCGGCGTCACATTGTTTGTGTGGGGCAGGGCGACGTTCTGCGGCTGGCTGTGTCCGTTTGGCGCGCTGCAGGAGTTGATCAGCCTGATCGCCAATCGTATCGGCGTTCATCAGCATCGTTTACGGGCTGCGTGGGACGCCAAACTCAAATGGATTAAATACGTGGTGTTGGCAACAATACTCGGCTCAATATTCGTGGCACCCTCTTTCTCTGAAATAGCAGTGAAGGTTGAACCTTTCGAGACTGCGATCAGTTTTCATTTTGTACGAGACTGGCCGTATATACTTTGGGCCGTGATCTGTCTAGCGTTTGGATTATTTTTATATCGTGGCTACTGCCGGTATATCTGTCCACTGGGGGCAGCGCTGGCGGCAGTGAATTTTTTGCAACGCTGGTCTTGGATACCGCGGCGCGAGGCCTGCGGCACGCCATGTCAATCGTGCCGCCATCGTTGCGAATATCAGGCGATCGCGCCATCCGGTCAGATTCAATACAGTGAATGTTTTCAGTGTCTGGATTGCGTCTCGATTTATCAAGATGATCAGCGCTGCCTGCCCTTGATTCAGGAGCGCAAGCGTGAGCATCGCGTAATCCCGGTGCAGTTGAAAGTGGAGGCAGGATGAAACGGCGTCAATGTCTTGTGTGGGGCTGGGGTTTATTCACGGTCGGGCTATCGAATTCGCTGCTCGCAAACGCATGGGCGGCGGATCGTGCTGCATCGGCAGGTAAATTGGTCTGGCGCGAGCGTGCCTTGCTCGGCTTTGGTACATCACTGTGGATCAAGGCGGCGCACGAGAACGCCGATCAACTCGAATCAGCCCTGAATGCCGCAGTTAAATCGATTCGCCATATCGAGCGGCAAATGAGTCTGTTTGATCCGGATAGCGTTATCAGTCAGCTGAACCGTCAACGCAAGCTCAATCATGCAGATCGCGATCTGATCTCGGTATTGAATTTGTCGCAGCAGATCGCTCGGGGTAGTGGTGGTAGCTTCGATATCAGTATGCAACCGCTGTGGCAAGTCTGGTCTCGTGCGACCGAAGCGCATCAGCTTCCGTCCCCTAAGCAGGTTCAGGCAGCGCAGCGTTTGGTGAATTGGCGAGCGATCGAGCTCTCTGCGTCTACAGTGCGGTTGAATACCCCAGGTATGGCGCTTTCACTGAATGGGGTGGCGCAAGGGTATGCCGCTGATGTGGCGCGCAAGGCGTTGCAGCAGCAAGGTATTCGTCACGCGATGATTGATACGGGTGAGACCGGTTTTCTTGGTCAGGCGCCGAATGGCAAAGATTGGCGCGTGCGGATTGAAGATGCAATCGCTCAACCCGGTCAACCAGATCAAGTGCGCGCTAGTCGTGGCCCGCTGCTGCGGTCTGATGGTCGAGCAATGGCTACGTCATCAGATGCGCACACGGTTTTCACCGAAGACCGCCGTTACCATCACATTCTTGATCCACGCACCGGTTATTCGCCACAGCACTGGTCATCTGTCACCGTGCTGGCGCCGAGCTGCGCCAAGGCCGATGCCCTCACCAAAGTGTTTTTCATGTTGCCGCCATCTCGTATCCAAGCGGAGTGCGAGCGGTGGGGCGTTGACGTGGTCTTGCAAGACAAGGCGGGCCAATGGCGCAGCAGCCGGGGCGCAGCCACGCTGCTCGATTTGGGATAATTCGCCTCAGGCCGCGGCATGGCTGCCGCGTTCGCCTCGCTGTACTCATGGCATGTCAGCAAATCGCGGACATTTAATTGCTGTTTTTCGCTTTTTTAGCTGAAGCTGATTTTGGTAGGTGACGAGTTGTCGTCATCGTTTTTGTCTTTAATGAAAGTGAAAGTGAATCATGAAGTCGAAGTTATCGTTTTTTTTACCCTGACGGTCTCCGTTCTATCGCTTGGCTTGATCAGCACACCATCGTCTCAAGCCGAGGGTCTCGTACCCGGTAGTATCTTTGTCGATTGTAATTATTGCCCTGAAATGGTGGTGGTACCCGCCGGCGAGTTTGTACAAGGCTCCGACAAAGTTGAAAGCGGTCACGTGGATGAGAAACCTCAGCGCACCGTTAAATTCGCCAGACCATTTGCCGTGTCAAAGTACGAAGCGACCTTCGCGCAATGGGATGCCTGTGTCGCCGACGGCAAATGCCCCAAAGCGGATGATGCCGGGTTTGGTCGGGGTAAATTCCCTGCAGTGAATATCTCTTGGCCCGAAGCGAAAGCGTATGCAGATTGGCTCGCTGCGAAAACTGGCAAGCCTTACCGCTTGATTTCGGAATCCGAGTATGAATACGCCGCGCGTGCCGGCACTAAGACTGCCTGGTTCTGGGGCGGTAATGATGCCAAGTCCAAAACCTGCGAATATGCCAACCTGCATGATGAAGTGGGCAAAAAAGCCCACCCTAACTATGTCTGGTCACATGTTTTGTGCAGCGATGGAGTTGCTGAAAATGCCGAGGTAGGGCAGTACAAGCCGAATGCATTTGGCCTGCATGACATGATCGGTAATGTGCGTGAATGGGTTGCTGATTGCCACATCATTGGTTACGTCGGTGCGCCGGAGGATGGTTCGGTCCGGAAGCACGACGGCAAATGCGAAAAGCGCATCGTACGCGGCGGCGCCTGGTTGGATGGACCTTCAACCGCACGTTCGGCGTATCGTTATTCCGAGGTTGAAGAGATGAGGAATTATCAAACCGGTTTCCGTCTCGCACGCGATCTCTAACCCAAAATGTCGCTGGCGTTGTGGGTGGCCCCTTGCAGGGCGCGCATTGGCTTGCAAGCCAGTGCCGGTGAGCAGTCGGACTACATGCATTCCGAATTCACTGCTACACCCTAGCCGTACGTCCTCTACTGTCTGCGTTGCTCCCGCCTAGCCAGCGACATTTGAATAACGATCATCAGAACGGATATTCAACCTGCAGGCGAAAGGTATTACCCACGTAGCTTGAATTATCGATTCGCGTTTTCCCTAACAAAAACGCCGCGTTGTACTTGATGTATTGCTTATCATCGATGGGTAATTTACCGAAGATCGCAGGGCCAATGCGGTGGCCTTGCCCCTTCACGGGCGCCCAGTCATTCCAGGTGCCGAGATC
>JBJTXC010000057.1:0-3036 GCA_046082065.1 Burkholderiaceae bacterium | reverse complement strand
AGGCGCAGCATCCGCCGCATAAGTCCCCTGTGCCGCAAATGCAGAAGCAACTGCGCTGGCAAGAATTAGTTTTTTCACTGGATTTCCTTTATCTTGACATCAAAGTAAATAAAAACCTGCGTCACGGTGACCGTGTTTGCTTGAAGTCACCTAGCAGGACGTGTGCCAACAAGGATGCGGGGAAATGTTTGCCAAATCGGCTAATTCCTTTAGCATTCGCACCCGGATTCCTCGCTTGCCCACTTCAAATCGCACCGCAACAGGGCAGGCGCCTCAAAATGGTGCGCACATCCTAAACCAGCCATGAGCCAACGCCAGAGTTTTCTTGCCGAATTGCAACATCGGATCCAGGACGTGCTGCAACACTCGCCCGCCAAAGATCTGGAAAACAACCTGCGTGCCATGCTGCAGCAGGGCTTTGCGAAGCTGGATTTGCTGACGCGCGAAGAGTTTGAGTTGCAAGTCGAGGTGCTGGCACGCACCCGCGCCAAGTTGGAAGCCCTCGAAAAGCGGGTCGCCGAGCTCGAAGCCCACCCAAAAGACTGAGGCCCGCATGGCTCTCGCCGTCCTGCGCAGTCGGGCGCTGGCGGGCATGCGCGCGCCCGAGGTAACGGTCGAGGTGCATGTCGCCAGTGGCTTGCCCACCTTCACCATCGTCGGGCTGGCCGACACTGAAGTGCGCGAGTCACGCGACCGGGTACGCGCGGCCTTGCGCAACTCCGGCTTTGAATTCCCTGCCGGGCATATCACGGTCAATCTGGCCCCCGCCGATCTGCCGAAAGAGTCTGCGCGGTATGACTTGCCGATTGCGCTCGGCATCCTGGCGGCCAGTGCACAGCTGCCCAGCGAAAAACTGCATGAGTATGAATTTGCCGGCGAGCTGTCATTGTCCGGCGAACTGCGCCCGATTCGCGCTGCGCTGGCCATGAGCGTGGCAGTGCAAGCAGGCGATGGTTCTCGGCAACGCGCCTTTATCTTGCCGCGCGCGAGTGCGGCAGAAGCGGCGCTGGTACCGGACGCACGCATATTGCCGGCTGACTCATTGCTGCAAGTGGTGGCACATTTCAGCGCCAAAGACGCATCCGCGCATCTGACGCCCATAGCGCCAACCACACGCTCGACCAACCCCGCCGGCCCGGACTTCGCCGAGGTGCGCGGTCAGACCCAAGCCCGACGCGCCATGGAAATTGCAGCCGCAGGCGCGCACAGCGTGCTGATGGTGGGGCCGCCGGGCGCGGGTAAATCGATGCTGGCGTCGCGCTTGCCGAGTATCTTGCCGCCGATGACACAAGACGAAGCAATGGAAAGCGCGGCCTTGCAATCAATCGCGGGCGGCTTTTGCGCGACACGCTGGCAACAGCGGCCTTTCCGCGCGCCGCATCACAGCGCATCGTCGGTGGCGCTGGTAGGTGGTGGCGCGGTACTGCGCCCGGGCGAGATTTCATTGGCGCATCACGGCGTGCTTTTTCTGGATGAGCTGCCCGAGTTTGAGCGCAAGGTGCTTGAGGTATTACGCGAACCGATCGAAGCCGGGCATGTCACGATTTCGCGTGCGGCACGCCAGACAGATTTTCCGTGTCGGTTTCAATTCGTGGCCGCGATGAATCCATGCCCGTGTGGTTATCTAGGCCATCCGCAACGCGCGTGCCGCTGTACGCCGGATGCAATTTCACGCTACCAAGGCCGTATCTCGGGCCCGTTGCTGGACCGAATTGATATGCAACTGGCTGTGCCTGCCATGAGCACCGCCGAGCTGCTGGATGCCCCGGCAGGTGAATGTTCCGAGCTAATTGCAGATCGTGTTGCGATGGCGCGCGAGCGACAACTGGCACGACAACCCATCGGCAACGCACAATTGTCTTCCGCCGAGATCGATCGCTACTGCACGCCTGACGCAGCCGCCAGCGCACTGCTGCGGGCCGCCATTGAGCGCTTGCACTGGTCGGCGCGTGCTTATCATCGTGTGTTGAAAGTCGCTCGCACCATCGCCGACCTGGCCGGCAGCGAAACGATAGGCAGCATTCACGCTGCCGAAGCGATTCAGTATCGACGCGCGCTGCCCTCAGCCATTTAAGTTCATTTACCTTAGCCTGGCGGGGTTGACCTCAGGGATTCAAGCGCATCCACTTAATGTCAGTGGCTTCAACTTCTCGGCTTAAGCGCTGCAGGTCAGGCTATTCCAATCAAGCTCAGCGCCTCTAGCCTGGCGGCCTCAGCAAGCCAGCTCCAACACCGATGGTCGAGCCCGACTTGCGCGCTGTTACCATCGGCCAATGAGTCACCCCCCGGTTTATCTGCAAGGCCGCGTTGCAATTCGTGTGGTGCTGGTGTTCGGGTTTGCGTATTTTTTGTCGTACGCCATGCGCGCGATCAATGCCGTGATTGCGCCCGCACTCAGCACTGATTTGCAGCTATCCCATGCCGATCTCGGCTTGCTGTCAGCGGCCTACTTCATGGGCTTTGGTTTAATGCAGTTGCCGATCGGGGTCTGGCTGGATCGCCATGGTCCTCGACGCACCGAGTCAGCATTGCTGCTATTTGGCGCGGTGGGTGCAGCGATCTTTGCCGTGAGTGAGACGCTGCTGGGTGTGTGGGTAGGCCGTGCCCTGATCGGCGTCGGCGTCTCGGCCTGCCTGATGGCCGCATTTAAAGCGTTCCGTGTCTGGTACCCGCCGGAACGACAAAGTCAGCTGGGAAGCTGGATGTTGGTGATGGGTACGGCGGGTGCGCTGTCGGCCACGGTGCCAGTGGCCATGCTGATGCCATTGCTGGGCTGGCGCACAATTTTCTTCGGTGTGGCCGCTGCGCTGCTGCTGGCGGCGTGGATTTTGTACCGCGGCTTGCATGACGTTGAACAGTCGATGTCGTCGCAGGCGTCGACCGCAATTCAAAACGCTGGTGCAGCGAAGGGAAAGCCTGCGACTGATAATTCAACGCAAAACGAATCTGATGCAGCGAAAGACACGCTCTCGATCGCTTGGCTCCTGTCTGAATTGCTTTATTTCGCTCGTCACTCGCCACACGTCACTCGTCACT
>JBJTXC010000056.1:0-5621 GCA_046082065.1 Burkholderiaceae bacterium | reverse complement strand
GTTGTCGCGTAATCATTTCGAGTCAGGCAAGGCGGTATTTGAGTTGAATCTCGGGGCGCACCATGATCATCTGGTGTGTATGGATTGCGGCTTGGTTGAAGAGTTTTTTGACGAAGAAATCGACAAACGTCAGCAAAGCATTGCTGCCGAACGCTGCTTCGAGCTGGCCGAGTATGCACTTTCGCTCTACGGCAATTGCACCAAGCAAAACTGCCCGCATCGACCTGCCAGATAGGTGGTGGGGCCTTCGTTTATCAGTTGATTGCGCTACGGCCGCAACGAGCACCGGCGCTGCGAGTCTCAGGGATGTGACAGCGCGTTCGACAATAGCCGGGCAGTGATATCGACGATGGGAATCACGCGCTCATAGGCCATGCGGGTCGGGCCGATCACCCCCAGGGTGCCGACGATCCGGCCGTTGGATTCATACGGTGCGGTGACAATACTCATTTCATCCAGCGGCACCAGGGTGGATTCACCACCAATGAAAATCTGCACGCCGCTCGCTTTGCTCGAGGTATCGAGCAG
Organism: Burkholderiaceae bacterium; assembly: GCA_046082065.1. Taxonomy (GTDB): domain Bacteria; phylum Pseudomonadota; class Gammaproteobacteria; order Burkholderiales; family Burkholderiaceae_D; genus Pernthalerella. Next base: position 5,093 of record JBJTXC010000056.1, on the reverse strand, counting down.
CGCTGCGAGGCTGGTTTTTTGATCAAACAAATCAAACATTTTGCGCAGCGAGCCCATATTCGATGCCAGTTCGGATACGGAGAGCAAATTTCGCTCGCCCGAGATCACGACTTCGTCCTCACTCTCGTTCATCGCGTCGCTACCGGCTTCGACGGCGGCTTGCATAAGTTGTGTGATGTCATCGCGTAGTTGGCGTAGTTCATCATTCAGCTTGAGTCGAACTTCGTCGAACGGTAAACCCGCGTAATGCTGATTGATGTAGTTTGCTGCTTGCACGAGTTCGGAAGGCGTGTAGTCACGTGACGTCAGCAGCAAACGATTTTGTACATCGCCATTCGGCGCGACAATCACCAGCAAAATGCGTTTTTCCGAAAGCCGCAAGAACTCGATCTGTTGAAACGTCCCCTCGCGCCGCGGTGCCAGCACCACGCCGGCAAATTGCGACAACTGCGATAGCACTTGCGCCGCACTGGCAATTGTTTTTTGCGCCGACATGCCCGAGTGCAGCTTGGATTCAACCGCGCTCTCGTCGATTGTTTGTACCGTTAACAGACTATCGACGAACAGACGATAGCCGCGCGGCGTGGGAATGCGTCCGGCTGAGGTATGCGGGCTGGCGACTAAGCCCAGCTCCTCCAGATCGGACATGATGTTACGTATGGTCGCAGGCGATAAATCTAGTCCCGAGATACGCGAGAGCGCACGTGAGCCGACCGGTTGACCATCTGCTATGTATCGCTCAACCAGTGCTTTGAGCAGCGTTTGTGCGCGATTATCGAGTTGCATAGACTTATTCTATCGGGCGTTGCCGCATGATTCCAGCCACGGATGCAATTATGGTCTAATCGGCATCATGTCGACGCAGCCAGCCTTCCCCACTGTCGCCATCATCGGCAAGCACGGCGATACGCCCGCTGTCGACGATTTGCTGGCGCTTGCAGATTTCCTCGAAAGTCGGGGCCATCGCGTGGTATTTGAGTCGGCCACAGCACTTTATCTGGATCGACCGGTCGCGCAATCCCTCACACCAGATCAGATCGGCGCGCAGGCGCAACTGGCGATTGTGGTCGGCGGCGACGGCACCATGCTCGGCATCGCACGCCAATTGGCGCCTTACCGGATACCGCTGATCGGTGTGAATCAGGGACGTCTCGGGTTCATGACCGACATTCCTTCCGAGCGCATGCTGCCTGTGCTGGCCGATATGCTGGATGGCAAGCTCGAGTCAGAGCAGCGCTCTCTACTGGAGGGTACAGTGATTCGCGACGGTCAGCCCAACTTTCAGGGCCTGGCATTTAACGATGTGGTGGTTGCGCGTGGTACGGGCGCGGGCATGATCGAGTTGCGCGTCACAGTCGACGGCCACTTCATGTACAACCAGCGCTCGGATGGTTTGATCGTCGCCACACCCACCGGATCAACTGCGTATGCGCTGGCGGCCGGCGGGCCGATCTTGCAACCGCAGCTGGGTGGCATCGTGATGGTGCCGATCGCGCCGCATGCGCTGTCGAATCGTCCGATTGTTCTATCAGATGACCGCGAGATCGAAATCGAACTGTCCAGCGGCCGCGACTGCAGCGTAAATTTTGATATGCAGTCAGTCATTAATTTGCAGGTGCATGATCGCGTTGTGTTGAAACGTTCGCGTCATGTCGTGACTTTTTTGCATCCGCTCGGCTGGAGTTATTTTGATACGCTGCGTGAGAAATTGCACTGGAACGAGTATCCCTCGACCTCCGGTCAATTAAAATAATTCCTTTTGCTCCTGCTTCGCTCATGCTGCGCGCGCTCGCTATTCGTGATTTCGTCATCGTTGATTTTGTCGAACTCGATTTATCGTCCGGGTTCACGGTGTTCACGGGCGAAACCGGTGCCGGCAAATCAATTTTGATTGATGCGCTGACACTCGCGCTCGGCGGACGTGCCGATGCCAGCGTGGTACGAGAGGGTGCTGCGCGCGCAGATATTGTTGCCGAATTCACGGGCGAGCAAGATTCGGTTATTCAACATTGGCTGAGTGAGCAAGCGCTTGATCATGGCGAGGGCGTATTGTTGTTGCGTCGCATGATTGATAACGCTGGCCGATCGAAAGCATTCATTAATGGCGTCACTGCGACGGTCACGCAGCTGCGCGAGCTCGGCGAGATGTTGGTCGATATTCACGGACAGCATGCACATCAATCGCTACTGCGTGGCGATGCACAGCGTCAACTGGTCGATGCGCATGCAGGTTTGCAGTCGCAAGTGCAACAAGTCGCCAGCGCTTACAAACAGTGGCGTGCGGTCGGCAAGCAGCGTGAAGAATTTGAGCGAGATGCCAAGCAGGCGCTGCTTGAACGTGAACGACTTGAGTGGCAAGTAGGTGAGTTGCAGAAGCTCTCGCCGCAGGAGGGTGAGTGGGCCGATGTGTGCAATGAGCATAGCCGGCTATCGCATGCCGCCAGCCTGATCGATGGTGCGCAACAAGCGCTCGATGCGCTCTCCGAATCTGATTCAAGCCCGATGCTGTCGCAACTGAACTCGCTGACGCAACGGCTCGGCAAACTGGTGGATATCGACGACAAACTCAAGCCTGTACTCGATGCGCTCGAGCCAGCGCGTATACAGCTGCAGGAGGCGGTGTATGTGCTGCATGATTATCTCGGCCGCATTGAGCTCGATCCGCAACGCTTGCGCGTGGTCGAAGCAAGAATGGAGGCGTTGCACTCGGCCTCGCGCAAGTTTCATGTGGCGCCAGAGCAGTTGTTGCAAGAATTCGAGCAGCTATCGATGCGGTTGCAGCAATTGTCTGATGCGACCGATCTGGATGCGCTGCGTGCGCAAGAACACGCACTCGCCGAGGCGTATCACGCCAGCGCAAAGCTACTTTCCAAGACGCGCGCTGCTGCCGCCAAGTCGCTGTCGGCAGCCGTCACCGCCGCGATGCAAGATCTGTCCATGAGCGGCGGGCGCTTCGATATTGCGCTGCATACCATTGAGCCTGCTGCGCACGGTGTTGAGCAGATTGAATTTTTGGTCGCGGGCCATGCAGGCACCACGCCACGTCCCCTGGCCAAAGTTGCATCGGGTGGCGAGTTGGCGCGTATCTCGCTCGCGATTTCGGTGATTGCGTCGAGTGCCACCGCAACCCCCACACTGATTTTCGATGAGGTTGACAGCGGCATCGGCGGCGCGGTGGCCGAGGTGGTGGGTAGGCTGTTACGCAAGCTCGGTCAGGACAGGCAGGTGCTGTGCGTGACCCACTTGCCGCAGGTGGCGAGCCAGGCCGCCCAGCATTTTCAAGTCAGCAAGCGGGCAGCGGCAGACGGCCGAACGGTGTCCAGTATCACGCCGCTGACCGGCGCCGAGCGCGTTGAAGAAATTGCGCGTATGCTCGGCGGCCTTGAGATAACCGCAACTACGCGTAAACACGCCAGAGAGTTGCTGGCCTCCTAGGATTCATCGTATCCACCCTTGCACCCGCTCATCATTGCGCCCGGTGCTTCTCGCGATTGCGCGTATCATCCGCGCGGCCATGGCAAAGTCGTCACGCCGAATGAAAGAAAGGCATCACTGATGGGTTTTAATTCCGAACCATCCTACCGACACGGTACCGTGGGCAAGGTCGGGGTCATTCTCGCCAATCTGGGTACGCCGGATGCACCGACGCCGGAGGCGGTGCGATCCTATCTGAAAGAATTTTTGTCTGACCCACGCGTGGTGGAAATTCCGCGCTTGATTTGGTGGTTCATCCTGAACGGCATCATCCTGCCGTTTCGCTCGCGTCAGTCCGCACACAAATACGCATCCATCTGGACCGATCAGGGCTCACCACTCAAGCTGCATACCGAACAACAAGCGCATGCGCTGCAAGCGGAGTTGGCCCGGCGTTCGCTATCTATTCAAGTGGCCTATGGCATGCGCTACGGCAGCCCATCGATCCCTAGCGTACTCGAGCAATTGAGAGCGCAAGCCTGTGACCGCATTCTGGTATTGCCAGCCTACCCGCAGTATTCGGGTACCACGACCGCATCCGTGTTCGATGCCTTGTTTCAGCATCTGTCCAAGGTGCGCAATGTGCCTGAACTCAGACTGATTCGGCATTATCACGACGACCCGGGTTATATCGACGCGCTGGCCGACACGGTCAGGCTGCACTGGGCGCAGCATGGACGCCCAGACAAACTGGTGATGAGTTTTCACGGTGTGCCAAAGCGCACCTTGCTGCTCGGCGATCCGTATCACTGCGAGTGTCACAAAACTGCGCGATTATTGGCTGAGCGTCTGGGCATCAGCAAAAATGATTATGTGGTGACCTTTCAGTCGCGTTTCGGACGTGCTGAGTGGTTGCAACCGTACACCGCGCCCACCTTGCAGCAACTTGCCGGCAGCGGCACCGCGCGCGTCGATTTGATCTGCCCCGGTTTCACCAGCGATTGTCTCGAGACGCTGGAAGAAATCGCGATGGAAGCGAAAGAAGATTTTCTGGCCGCGGGTGGCAAGAGTTTTCATTACATTCCCTGCCTGAATGAATCGCACAGCTGGATCGCCGCGATGGCGACCCTGATCGAAACCCATACCGCCGGCTGGCCGGTATCCGCTGCGCCTGAGCAGCAGGCAGCGCGGCAAGCTGATGCGGTGGTGGGGCGGGAGCAGGCACTGGCGCTCGGCGCCCTCGACTAGAACCAGCCAGGTTCACCTGTCGCAATTGGAAGGCTGGCGTTGTTGGCAGCCTTTTGCCGTACGTCGTATACGTCTTGAAAAGTTCCACATAATCCCCATATCTCCAGCAGTGCTTTGCAAGTCTATGTATTTACTGGAGATTTTATGACCCAAGGCGAACAGCGTCCCAGCCCTGAGGAAGCCCACGCAAGCCCCGAGGCGCCCGTAGACAGCGCCCCTTCGACGGCGGCCGGTGCTGAGGCGCCGGCTGAAGGCGCGGACGATGGCCAATCGCCGACCGCGCAACTAGCCGAGTTACAGAGCAAACTGGCTGAGATGCAGGACGCTTTCTTGCGTGCCAAGGCCGAAGCCGACAATACCCGCCGGCGCGCGCAGGAAGATATTGCGAAGGCGCATAAATTTGCAGTCGAGTCGTTTGCCGAGTCGCTGTT
>JBJTXC010000055.1:0-2163 GCA_046082065.1 Burkholderiaceae bacterium | reverse complement strand
CGGACACCGATCCGGCCTTCCAGGGTGCGGACTCGCGCGCGTTGCTGCGCGCCGCAGTGCAGCAGGTGCGCAACGAGGGTTATTCAATTGGCAATATCGATGCGACCATTATCGCGCAAGCCCCCAAGTTGGCGCCGCATCTCCCGGCGATGATCGCGAATCTTGCTGCAGACCTGGCGCTTGAGCCTAAGCGTCTGAATTTGAAGGCAAAAACCAATGAACGCCTGGGCTGGGAAGGGCGTGAAGAGGGGATTGCGGCGCGCAGCAATGCGCGCGAGTCCGCACCCTGGAAGGCCGGATCGGTGTCCGGAAAATGCTGGCCGATGTCGCCCAAGCCGGCAGCGCCGAGCAGCGCATCCGTGACCGCGTGCAGCAGCACGTCGGCGTCTGAATGGCCGAGCAGGCCGGATGTATGCGGAATAGTGACGCCGCCGATAATCAGTGGCCGGCTCGGTACCAGCGCGTGGCAGTCGTATCCTTGCCCGATGCGATACGGCGGCATGCTCATGCGTGTCCTTTCAAATGATGTTCAGCCAGTAAAACATCTTCAGGCAGTGTGACCTTGAAGTTGCGTGCACTGCCTTCGATCAGCTTGGGTTGCAGCCCCATCGCTTCAATCGCGCTGGCCTCATCGGTGATCTCATCGGCTTGCTGCAGGGCGTCGAGCAGCAGCCGGTAGCGAAACATTTGCGGGGTCTGCGCCGCCCAAAGTAAATCGCGCGCGACCGTGTGTTGCGACCGACCATGACCATCGCTGTGTTTGATGGTATCAACCACGGGCATGGCCAGCAGACCGCCGACTGCATCATCACGCACGAACGCAATCAGCTTATCGATCAGCGCAACGGTCAAACCCGGTCGTGCCGCGTCGTGCACCAATACCCAGTCGTCTGCGTCCAATTGATCTGCGAGCGCGAGTAATCCGTTGGTCACCGATTGCTGCCGCGTCGCGCCGCCGCAGCGCAAGACTGTACATCTTGAAGGCAAATTCAGCCGATCGACGTAATGGTCTTCGCTGCTGACCACCACCACCACCCGATCAATCTGTGGTGCTGAACAGAATGTATCGATCACATGCTGCAGCATCGGCTTGCCCGCCATGCAGAGGTACTGCTTGGGCATCGCCTCACCGAGTCGTGTCCCCGCACCTGCCGCAGGTATCAGCGCAACAAAGTTGGGGAAGCTCATCTCTACTATAATCTCGGCTTTCTGAATGGCTGCATTGTAGCCTCTCGCCTGCCTCGGTCCGCACCCGGCCCGCCATGTCTCCCGACGCAAACTTCCCCCAACTGCCCAAACCCGGCACACGCTTTGTGCTTCCCGCTTTGCACGGCGCTGCCGAGGCGCTGGTGCTGGCACAAGCAGCGCACCGACTGAAACAAGACAACAAGACCTTGGTGGTGATTGTTGCTGATGCCCCGGCAGCGCAACGGCTACTTTCTGAAATCAGCTGGTTCGGCAAACGCGAGCAGCAATCATTGAATGTGCACTTGCTGCCAGATTGGGAAACACTGCCCTATGACGCCTTCTCGCCGCACCAAGACCTGGTGTCGGAACGGCTCGCCACCCTACACGAGCTGCAGCAAGGTCAATGCGATGTATTGATCGCGCCGGCCACCACCGTGCTGCTGCGCATGGGCCCGCCATCATTTCTTGCGGGGCATACGTTTTTTTTCAAGCAGGGTGAAACGCTGGCCGAAGCCAAGCTGAGATCACAGCTGACCTTGGCTGGCTACGCGCATGTTGGACAAGTGATGTCCCCCGGCGAGTACTCGATACGCGGCGGGCTGATTGATTTGTTTCCGATGGGTTCGGCCTTGCCGTATCGGCTTGACCTGTTTGGCGACAGCATCGAAAGTATCCGCACCTTTGATGTCGATACGCAGCGCTCGCTTTACCCGGTACGAGAAGTGCGCTTGTTACCGGGACGCGAGTTCCCGATGGACGATGCGGCTCGTTCAGCATTTCGTAGCCGCTGGCGCGAAGTGTTTGAAGGTGATCCATCCAAAGCCAATATCTACCGTGATATTGGCAATGGCATCGCTTCCGCGGGCATCGAATATTACCTGCCGCTGTTCTTTGATCAAACTGCCACGCTGTTTGATTATCTGCCGGAAGCCAGCGTGTTCGCGCTGGTCGGTAACATCGATGAATCGATTCAGC